>NZ_JAEPRP010000140.1:0-19896 GCF_016652895.1 Ensifer sp. SSB1 | reverse complement strand
GACGAGGAAGCCCTGGTCGTCGTACTCGCGCCACATCAGGCCCTGCTGGATGCCGGCAACCCACATGACCGCCGCGTAGACGACGATGCCGAGGGTGGCGAGCCAGAAGTGCCAGTTGACCATGCGCACGCTGTAGAGACGCTCACGGTTCCACAGCTTCGGAACGAGATAGTAGATCGCGCCGAAGGTGATGAGACCGTTCCAGCCGAGCGCACCGGAATGCACGTGGCCGATGGTCCAGTCGGTGTAGTGGCTGAGCGAATTGACCGTCTTGATCGACATCATCGGACCTTCGAAGGTCGCCATGCCGTAGAAGGCAACGGCCATGACCATCATGCGGATGATCGGGTCGGTGCGGATCTTGTCCCAAGCGCCCGAAAGCGTCATCAGACCGTTGATCATGCCGCCCCAGGAGGGCATCCACAGCATGACCGAGAAGACCATGCCGAGCGTCTGCGCCCAGTCGGGCAGCGCCGTATAGTGCAGGTGGTGCGGACCCGCCCAGATGTACATGAAGATCAGCGACCAGAAGTGGATGATCGACAGGCGGTAGGAGTAGACCGGGCGGTTGGCCTGCTTCGGGATGAAGTAATACATCATGCCGAGGAAGCCGGCCGTCAGGAAGAAGCCGACGGCGTTATGCCCGTACCACCATTGTGTCAGCGCGTCCTGCACCCCGGCAAAGGCCGAGTAGCTCTTCGAGCCGAGGAAGGAGACGGGAACCGCCAGGTTGTTGACGATGTGCAGCATCGCGATGGTGACGATGAAGGCGAGGTAGAACCAGTTGGCCACATAGATATGCGGCTCCTTGCGCGTCAGAAGCGTGCCGAGGAAGGCGATGAGATAGGCGACCCAGACGATCGTCAGCCACAGGTCGACATACCATTCCGGCTCCGCATACTCCTTCGACTGGGTGATGCCGAGCAGGTAGCCGGTGGCCGCCATGATGATGAAGAGCTGGTAGCCCCAGAACACGAACCAGCCGAGATTGCCGCCGAACAGACGCGCGCGGCTGGTGCGCTGAACGATGTAGAAGGACGTCGCGATCAGCGCGTTACCGCCGAAGGCGAAGATCACGGCCGAGGTGTGCAGCGGCCGCATGCGGCCGAAGTTGAACCAGGGCTCGATATTGAGGTCCGGAAAGGCGAGCTGGAGCGCAACCACGACGCCCACGAGAAAGCCGACGACGCCCCAGAAGACGGTGGCGATCACGCCATACTTGACCACGTCGTCGAAATATTCCGACTGCGGCGGTGGTGGTGGCGTCCTGCCCGCGGAAACCGGGCTGAACTCGATGCGTCGCATCAGCAGGATGGTGCCGGCGAGGAGCACGAAGAACAGCACCCACATATGGGCTTCAAAGTGCCGGTCCTGCGCAAACCCGGCGCCGACAAGCGCCAGGAAAGCACCGACCCCGAGCAGGATCATCTCGAATGTGTATTTCATGGTTGGGTCCCCAACTTGGTCCGAACGCACGCGGCGACGCGCCCTGAACGAGGCACGCCACTGCAGCTTGCCGGAAAGTGTCAGAATCGGGGCAGCCTGGCCTTGATTCAGATCAAGGCTAGAGCACCTCGAATGCATCATCCTCGGCAAACAATAGGGAGCGCCATGGGAGCTGGCGTCTGAAGCCGATGAAAAAGACATTCGAGGATGGACGAATCCGGAGCCGGCCAGAGCCGCCTCCCCGCCCCATCCCGATGGCCGAGCCCTTCGCATGGCTCGCCCGCGCACATGAAGAACAACTTGCGCTCTGCAACAGCCTCGAGGAAATCGCCGACAGTCTGCCCGCCGAGATCGACCGACAGAAGTGCGTCTACGCAGCAAAGGTCCTCGGACCGATGATCCGCGAGATGCATTCCGGCGAGGAAAGCCTGGTCTTTCCGTGGATCGAGCGCACCTTCCGCAGCGATCCGACGATCGGCTCGACGCTGGAGCGGCTGAAATACGAGCATTGCGAAGACGAGTGCTTTGCCGAAGAACTGACGGAAATGCTGGAGCGCCTCGGCGCCGCCGACCAGACGGTCAATGCCGAGACCGCCGGCTACATGCTGCGCGGCTTCTTTACCAGCCTGCGCCGACATGTCGGCTTCGAGCAGGAATGTCTGCGCAGCATCACCGCACCGGCCGGGTGAAGGCGCTATAGGCTGGGCCGGATGGCAAAGGCAGAATGACGCGCGATCGTATTCCGGTCGCGCGTTGTCGTTCAGGGAATCGTTTGGCTTGGTGCCGCAGGGTTGAGCCTCAGGCCGCGATCGCGCGGCGACGGTCGGCATGTTCCTGGATCACCAGGATCGCACCGATGAGCTTGCCATTGCTCGACGTGCACGGCGTCAGCCGGCAGCGCACGACGACCGTGCGCGCATCGACGGTCTTGGCGAAGGTGTAGTCGACCACCTCGCCGGCAAAACAACGATCGAGATAGGACTTCACCCGCTGTTCGAAGCGCTGGATGCCGATGAACTCGACGATGTGCCGGCCGATCAAATCCATCGGGCGGCTCGCCAGATGGTTGGCGTTGAGCGGGTTGGTATAGAGGTAGCGGTAGTCGGGCGTGATCACCGCGATCCGATCCGGGAAGCTGTCGAGGATGGCCTCGTTGAGGAGCCCTTCATCCGCCCTGCCCTTGCTCGGCTGCGCCGGCAGGCGCTCAAGCTGCAGGTCGGCGAACTTCTCCGCGCCGGTCGCGGCGAAATAGCGGTTGATCAGCGATTGCAGCAATTGCGAGTGCCGGAGCACGCAGGAGATGTCGTCGGCCTCGACGCGCAGGATGTCGATCAGAAACTGGAACTGAAGTCGGGCGTCTTCGACGCTCACCGCCTTCTCGTCGTAGACGGAACGAAGGATCGGATCCAATTCGCGATCCAGAATGCTGATCAAATGCTCGTCTGCCGTACGTACGGCATACTGCAGCTGCGAATACTTGAACCAGAACAGCTCAATCAGTGCGTTCAATTCGAAACCCCAATTCCCCCACGGCAGAGCCGCTTCGATGCACTTACAAAATAGGCGTCATGCTGCAGACACTGACCTAGTTTTTGGCGTTTCCCCACCCCTTCCGTGCAAAACCACACCGCTCCGGCCACCCAAAGCGCTTGCAGTCTTCCCCGCTGAAAGACAACGAAGAGTTTACACTCATTGCGTTAGCGTTCAACAGCAGAAAGAAAAACTTAACCTTTTGAAGCATTTTCGGGACAAACCGGCATGTGCTGCCGCAAATGGGCAGAAGCGTGGAGACCGCCGAGGGCGGTATCCACCACGCGTCCGGAATTATCAAGCTCCGCGGAAAGAAGCTCGAGCGCGATCGTTCGCGGCGAAGGGAATCAATCCTTGAGATAGCGCTTGATGTGCCAGCGGTCGTGGTACCAGAGCCACTGACCGGGATATTCGCGCACCCAGCTTTCCACCTTGTCGTTCAGCACCTGCGCCGTGGCGGTGACGTCGACATTGCCATCCGGCTTGCGCGGAATGGTGATCGCCGGCTCGATTTCCAGCCGGAAACGCCCGCCCGGCAGACGGATGCAGCGGGCCGGATAGACCTCGCAGTTGAACTGACGCACGAGCTTGGCGAGCAGCGGATTGGTCTGCACGTCCTGGCCGAAGAACTTGGTCTTCAGTCCCTTGCGGAACTTCTGATCGACGAGAACCCCAACGCCTTGGCCGCGCTCGAGCTGGCGGGCGAGCGCGAAGGAGGAGCCCGCATGGGACGGCACGAGGTTGCCCATGCGCTCCTCGCGGAACTTGAACACCTTTTCCGCCACATACGGATTGTTCGGCGGCCGGAAGAGCACCGTCACGTCGAGACCGAAGGCGGAGCCTGCAACAGGCAGCATCTCGAAGTTGCCGCTATGCGCCGTGAAGACGATGAAGGGACGCGGATTGTCTCGGAGTTCCAGGAACAGGGGAATGCCCGACACTTCGATCCGACCGGGCGTCGTGCGCTCCGGATCGAAATCGAACAGACGGTCGAGAAACACGTATTCGGCCGCCATGCGGCCCATGTTGCCCCAGCTTTCGAGCGCGATCGCCTCGATCTGGGCCTCGCTCTTCTCCGGAAAAGCGTTGCGCAGATTGGTCAGCGTCAGCTTGTGGCGGCCGGTCCTCGGGCCGATGAAGCGCACCGCGCGATCCATGAAGTTGATCGCGCCATCGGCCGGGAACATCTTCAGGATCGTCAGTAGCAGGAACACGAACTGCGCGATCAGCCACTGGCGGAAACGATCCGCCGCCAGGACCAGCCGTGTGATCAGCATGCGCACGTCGATCAATCCATCTTCAGGATGATCTTGCCGAAGATCTGGCGCGATTCCATACGCTCCAGCGCCCGGTCGATCTGATCGAGGCTGATTTCAGTGTCGATAACCGGATGAACGAGGCCGCGGGCCATCTTCTGCATGGCATTCGCCATGTTCTCCATGCGGCAGCCGAAGGAGCCGAGCAGCTTCAGCTGCTGCTGGAACAGCATCATCAGGTTCATGTCGGTGGAAACGCCCGAGGTGGAGCCGCAGGTGACGAGACGGCCGCCACGCTTCATGCAGAGCATCGAGCCCGCCCAGGTGTCCTTGCCGACGTGTTCGAACACGACGTCGACGCCCTTCTTCTTGGTGAGCTTCCGCACCACGCCCTCGAAGCGGTCGGTGCGGTAGTTGATGACGTGATCGGCGCCGAGCGCCTTCGCCTTCTCGATCTTGTCATCCGAGCCGACGGTCGTGATCACGGTGCAACCGATCTTCTTGGCAAGCTGGATCGCCGCCGAACCGATGCCGGACCCGCCGGCATGAACGAGAATGGTTTCGCCGGGCTCGAGCTTGGCATTGTCGAAGAGCATGTGCTCGACGGTACCGAAGGTGACCGGAGCAAGGGCTGCTGCAACCGCATCGACACCCGGAGGGGCCGGTACCAGCAGGCGCGCCGGCAGGTTGATCTTCTCCTGCGCGAATCCGTCGAGGTGGAATCCGTGAACGCCGCCGACATGTTCGCAGAGATTGTCGCGGCCTTCCTTGCATGGGCGGCAGAGGCCGCAGGTGCGCGCGCCGTAGATCGAGACCAGCTGCCCCGGCAGCACGCTCGAAACGCCCGGGCCGATGCTGTCAACGACACCCGATGCCTCAGCACCGATGACGAGCGGCATCTTGCGCTTGGCAAAAGCCATGCCGCGCCAGCCCCAGACGTCGATATGGTTGAGTGCCACTGCCTTGACGCGCAGCGTCACCTCACCCGGGCCGGGCGCTTCCGGTTCCGGAATGTCGGTGATTTCAAGCTTGCGGTCATCGAGCAGTTGCAGGGCGCGCATGGTTCTTCCTTTAAATGTTCAGATCGACAGGCGGCATATACACGTCTTGTGGACATGTCGCCATTCTACAGAGGGTGGCGCTGTACCCCCTCTGCCCTGCCGGGCATCTCCCCCACGGGAGATTTGGATGTGGCACCCCCTTGCCCTTCAATAAAAGCTCCTGGTGCGAGCCTTGCTATTGAAGCGATCGGCCGACCGCGCGTCGATCTCCCCCTTGTGGGGGAGATGGCCGGCAGGCCCGAGGGGGTATTTCGCTCGACCGATCTCCGGCTCAGACCGGCTCGGCCATCATCACCAGGCTGGCGTTCTGACCGCCGAAGCCGAAGGAGTTCGACAGCACCGCAGTCACCTGCTGGCTGCGCTTCACGTTCGGCACCACGTCGAGCACGATCGCCGGATCGGGATTCTGGTAGTTGATCGTCGGCGGCAGCGTGCCGGTCAGCATCGTCTGGATCGAGAACACCGCCTCGACGGCTCCTGCCGCCGTCAGCGTGTGGCCGATCATCGACTTGTTGGACGAGACCGGGATCGACGGCAGGCGGTCGCCGAAGACAGCCGACATCGACAGGTATTCCATCTTGTCGTTCTCGGGCGTCGAGGTGCCGTGGGCGTTGATGTAGCCGATACCCGTTTCATCGATGCCGGCGTCGGCAAGCGCGGCGCGGATCGTCGCGATCGCCGGGCCACCGTCTGGAGACGAGCGCGTGCGGTGGAAGAGATCGGCCTTCTCGCCGCAACCCTTCAGGATGCCGTAGACGCGGGCGCCACGAGCAACGGCTGCTTCCAGCGATTCGAGCACCAGCGTCGCTGCACCTTCGGCAATCACGAAACCGTCGCGATCCTTGGTGAATGGCTTGGATGCCTTCTCCGGCGGGTCGTTCTGGGTGGAGAGCGCCGAAAGCAGCGCAAAGCGGATCAGGGCCTCGGCGCTGACCGAGCCGTCGGTCGCAACCGTCAGCGCGCGCTCGGTGCGGCCCTGGCGGATCGCCTCGACGCCGAGCTGGATCGCGGTCGCGCCCGATGCACAAGCAGTCGACAGCGTCACCGGCAGGCCGCGCGTGCCGAAGCGATCGGCAAGGCGTTCCGAGATCGAGCCGAAGAGCACGGCCTCATGAAACACGGGATCGGCCTTCTGACGCATCGCGGCGAGGAAGCGGTTATAGGCATCGCCCGGCTGTTCCGAGGGCGGCGAACGATCGGCGAGCTCGAAGCGAGCGCTCCATTCCGGCTCAACCGGCGGGGCAGCCAGGAACAAGGGGCCGTTGAAATCGCCGGAGATTCCGGCCTGCGCCAAGGCCTCCAGCGTTGTTTCGCGCGCCATGGCATAGGAACGCTCGACGGAGTTGGCGGCGGGGATGTCGATGAAATCGACCATGCCGGAAATGCGGGTGTTCAGACCCTCCGTCGGGAAACGGGTGATCTTGTGGATGCCCGAGACGCCGCCCGAAAGCGCTGCCCAATTGTCTTCGACGCCCTGGCCGAGCGAGGTGATGACGCCCATGCCGGTGACGGCGATGATCGGACGGCCGAGGTGATCCTTGTAAGCGTTGCTCATGGTCCGCTCCTGTTATTCCGCCGAAAGCACGGCGACGCCTTCGCCGCGCGAATGGCCGACGGTGGTCACCACCGCAGCCTTGGCCGCTGCCGTCATCGGCTTTTCAGCACCGGCATCGAAAGCCGGCACCTTGGCGCCCTCACCCAGCGACAGAGCCGCAAGCGCCAGGCCCAGCGGGAACTGTGCCTCGATGCTGTGCCCGACCAGGCCGCCATAGGCGCGCACCGGCGCACCGGCCAGCTTCGCCTCGAGGAACGCCCTTTCGCGTGCCACGAGGTCATGGAAACCGGAGGTACCGGAGAACACGATGGTCGAGGTCGGGTCGAGCTTTTCCGCAGGTTTTGCGAGGTTTTCAAGGCGGGCTTCCAGCTTGCCGCCATCGCGAGCGCCGCGGTCGCCGCCGATCGCGTCGATCGAGGCATAGATGCGGGCGCCGCGGGCTTCGGCATATTCGCGCGATTCCAGCACCAGGAAGGCGCCGACCGAACCGAGGATCATGCCGCCGCCACTATCCTTGCTGCGCGACCAGATCGGGTGCCAGTCGCCGAGCGCATGGCCCTGGATGGCTTCGATCAGGAGGATGATGTCGAGACGCTCTGCCGAGAAGGCGCCGCCGACGAGCGTATGCGTCGACTGGCCGGCCTTGATCCGGGCAAAGGCGGTTTCGATCGCCGAGATGCCGGCCGCTTCCTCGCCCATGAAGGTGCGCGACGAACCGGTGACCTTGTGCACGATCGAGATGTTGCCGGCGAGCAGGTTGGAAAGCTGGGCGAGAAACAACGTCGGGCGCAATTCGGTCGTCAGCTTTTCATTCAGCAACTGTTCGCGGTCGTTTCGCTTCAGCGCTTCGTCGACGATCAGCGAGTCGACATTGATGTCGCGCTCGCCGCCACCGGCGGCGACGATCATGTCCATGCTGCCGCAGGCTTCGAGATTGTCCTTGAGACCGGCATCGTCGAGCGCCAGGCCCGCGGAAAAAACGCCGAGACGCTGCCAGTTTTCCATCTGGCGCTGGTCGCCACGCTTGGCGATCTGCTGCGACCAGTCGATCTCCGGCAACGGATGCACCGGATAGGGGCTGAACTTCTCGGTCTCGACGCGCACGGCCGGCGACGTGCCGGCGGTAAGCAGCGCCAGATGCGGCTCGACGCCGACGCCCTGGCTGGTGACGATACCGACGCCGGTAATGACAACGTCGTTTGCGGATTTGCTCATCTTACTTCTCCGAACCGGCTGCCGCCGAAAGAGCCGCCATCAGGCCCAGTTCCTCGGCCCGCTTGCGCACGATATCGCCGAGCGGAACCTGATCGAACGGCATCGTTCTCAGTTTCAGCTGGGCATCGCAGACCTTCTTGCCGGCCGAGGTGATCTTCGCCTTGGTCACGGCAAAGCCCGAACCCTCATGTTCGAGGAAAGCCTCGATCTCGAGTTCGGCCGAGGGCTCGACGAAGGTTCGCATCTTGGCGCCGTCGACCGACATCAGGAAGGGCATGGCTGCAAAATTGGTGGCGGCCAGCACCAGGAAACCGGAAGCCTGCGCCATTGTTTCGATCAGAAGCACGCCCGGAACCAGCGGATAGCCTGGGAAATGGCCTTCGAATACCGGGCTCTTCTCGGGCACCACGGAGCGCGCCGTCAGCCGGCCAGCCGAAAGATCGACCGTTTCGACACGATCGATCATCTGGAAGTATTCAAGGAGCATTGAGGCTCACCCTGTTCGTTTTCGGGCCGTTCGTTTCGGGCTCAAGTAAAAACGCCAATGCCGCCTGTCAAGCGCGGGGCGCGACGGGCGGCATTGGAAATCGAGTAGCAAGGCTCGGGCGAAAGCCCGATCAGCCCTTGGCTGCCCGCAGTTCGTCGATCTTGGCGCAGAGGTTCTTCAGAACGAAGTATTCTTCGGTCGAAACCTTGCCTTCGTTGACTTCCTGCGTCCACTGCTCGAGCGGGATCTTGATGCCGAATTCCTTGTCGATCGCAAACACGATGTCGAGGAAGTCCAGGCTGTCGATGCCGAGATCGTCGATCGTGTGGCTTTCCGGCGTGATCGTCTCGCGATCGATCTCGCTCGTTTCCGCAATGATGTCGGCAACCTTGTCGAATGTAGCTGTCACGCGCATACCTCTTTATTCTTATGTCGAGTCTCGGCGATCCTATAGGTAAATGCGTTGCAAAAGCCAATGGCCTTGATTGCAACAGCTTGCGAATTGAAATCGGTGTTGCCAGAGCGCCGCGCGCCGCTGTTCGCATAGAGGCCTCAGCCGCTCAAACAGCCACCGAATGCCGGCCGCGGCCATTGCCGAGATAGGCGTCGAAGGCGGCCGCCACCGAGCGGGCAAAGGGCCGTCCGCGTTCGGTCAGGCGGAAGGTGCCGTTTTCGATCGTCGTCAGACCATCGGCATCGCGCGCCCGATAGAGCCGCGCTTCCTCGATCACGACGGCGGCCAACCCCGGAAATGCCTGCTCGACCTCGTCGAAGGAGAAGGCGAAGCGACACATGATGTCGGCGATCACTTTTGCTCTCAGCCGGTCGTCCGGCGTGAAATGGTAGCCGCGAACGGCCGCCAACCCCGTGCTCTCCACATGGCGCAGATATTCGCCGGTTGCCGGCATGTTCTGGACATAACCTTGTCGAAACTGGCCGATCGCCGAGGCGCCAAGACCGATCAGCGTCTCGGCGGCGTCATCCGTATAGCCCTGGAAATTGCGGCGGAGCTTCCCTTCCCGGCTGGCCCGCGCCAGGCTGTCCTCAGGCTTTGCGAAGTGGTCAATGCCGATTGCCTCGTATCCGGCCGCCAGCAGCATTTCGGAAGCCCGGGTCATCTGGGCGAAGCGCTCGACGATGCCGGGCAGGCTTTCGTCAGGGATCATCTTCTGGTGCGTCTTCATCCACGGCACATGCGCATAGCCGAAGAGCGCGACGCGATCGGGGGCAAGCGTCAGCACCGCCTCCATGGTGCGCTCCAGCGACTGCAGGCTCTGGTAGGGCAAGCCGTAGAGAACATCGCAGTTGACCGAGTGCACACCCCTCGCCCGCGCCGCCTCGATCGCGCCGCGGGTCTGCTCATAGGTCTGGATGCGGTTGATCGCCCTTTGCACCACCGGATCGAAATCCTGGATGCCGAAGCTCGCCCGCGTCATGCCGATCGCCGCAAGCGCATCGTAGCGTGCCTCGTCGAGGTCGTTCGGATCCATCTCCACGCTGATCTCGCAATCGGACGCAAAAGTGAAATTCTCGGTGAAGGCGCGCTTGAGCGCGACCATGTCGTCCGGCCGGACGAGCGTGGGTGAACCGCCGCCGAAATGCAGCGCCGTGACCCTGGCCTCGCGGCTCACCCGCCCGCCAATTTCTGCAACTTCGCGATGCAGTCCCTTGAGATAGGTCGCGACCGGATCGTAGCGCAGCGTCTGCTTGGTGTGGCAGGCACAGAACCAACAGAGCCGGTCGCAATAGGGAATATGGGCATAGAGCGAGATCGCCTCGTCGGGGCCGACCGTTCCGAGCCAGCTTTCATAGTCCGCAGAGCCCACCGTCTCGGAGAAATGCGGGGCGGTCGGGTAACTGGTGTAGCGCGGCACTGGGCCTGCATGCTTGAGGATGAGCGCGTCTTCCATCGGTCTCTCCACTGTCATGAAGTTGGCATAGGACGGATGGACAAGGGTGCCTTTGATTTTGATCAAGTTGCCGAATTAACACGTTAAAATTGACAATGCGCAATTCAACGTGAGACATTGTTTCGCGCTTTCGAAATTAGCACCTGTCAACTCTTGATTTAACGACCAGCATCCTCTTTGGTCATTCCAGAGAGCATCGACATGCAGGTAGAAAGAATTGCAGATCGTGAACGAACATCGCCGCAAGGATATCCATAACTCGGACATTCCGGCCGTCTGCGCAGCCTGCGAGGCTCGTCATGGCGGCGTATGCGGGACGCTCACCCCGGATCAGCTTCTCGACCTCAGCCGCCACTCGACTCGCCGCAGCATCGAGCCGGGCCGCGAAGTCGTCGGCCAGGGTGAGACGACCGACAGCTACGCCAACATCATCTCGGGCGTCGTCAAGCTCAGCAAGGTGCTCCACGACGGCCGCCAGCAGATCGTCGGCCTGCAGTTTGCCCCCGATTTCATGGGCCGCCCCTTCACCCGCGAAAGCGCGCTGACGGCGGAAGCGGCTGTGGACACCGACATCTGCTGCTTCCCGCGCAACGTCATCGAGCGGCTCGTTTCCGAGGCGCCGAACCTCGAACACCGGCTGCACGAGCAGGCGCTGAAGGAGCTCGACGAGGCGCGCGACTGGATGCTGACGCTCGGCCGCAAGACGGCCCAGGAGAAGGTGGCGAGCTTCCTCTACATCATCGCCACCCATATCCACCCGGAAGAGGGCACCGCGAACGAATTCGACCTGCCGCTTTCCCGCGCCGACATCGCCGACTATCTCGGCCTGACGATCGAAACCGTCAGCCGGCAGATCACCAAGCTGCGCAAGGAAAACGTCATCCGCATCGAAAACAGCCGCCATGTCACCGTGCCGAGCCTCGAGCGGCTGATGCATGTGGCCGGGATCGACTGAGCCGAGTGAGCTGACAAGCGGGCCACGGCCTTAACAGATCACGTAGATTTCCTCTCATCTGCTGGCAGGACTGTCCCTCACCCTTTCCCTCTCCCCGCATGCGGGGAAAGGGAACGAGGACGACCGCACCAATGTCGTCTGCGGCACGCTCTTGAGCGGCCAAACGGTGAGCACGAGCGCTGCCCCGACGTCCCTTCTCCCCGCCCGCGGGAAGAAGGTGCCGGCAGGCGGATGACGGGTCAGGCCCGTCAACGAGAGGAGAAACGGGGATTCGTCAGCAGTCCGGACGTCAGCGTGTGATGACGATGCGGGTATTCGCCAGCCCATATTCCTGCGCGAGCGCGAAGAACTCTGCGGCATTGTTCGGGTGCAGCCGTACGCAGCCGTGCGACGCCGGGCGTCCAAGCCGCTTGATGTCATAGGTGGCGTGAATCGCATAGCCGCCATTGAAGAAGACGGCATAGGGCATCGGCGCGTCGTCGTATTTGCTCGACCGATGGTAGCGCGACAGCCACTTTGCCTGCCAGTTGCCACGCGGCGTGACATAGCCCTTGCGGGCGGTCGAAACCTTCCAGCGATACATGACGATGCCGTTCTGCGTCACGGTCATGGTCTGCGAGGACAGGCTGATGTCGGCAATGAGATTGGCGGCGTTGGCCGGCTGAGCGGAAAATTGCATCAACGCGGCGACGAGCACAGTCAAAAACGCATTCCGCATACTTCTCTCTCCGGGATGAAAAACACTTTCCGGTGGAACGAGACGTCCGAAGAGAATAACCGGCTGAGTATGAAGCAATCTTAATACATATGGAAAGCAAAGTCTTAACGCGAAACTCGGTTTCGCAAGACCGGCGCCGCCGAAACGATCAAATCATCGCGACGACAAGAACAAAAACGGTCATCACCGTGCAGGCGCCATAGAATACCGCGATGCCGGCATCGATGTCTTCGCTACCGGCAACAGTGCGACCCGGACCGTTGATCATCGGCTCGCTGACCTTGACACCGCCATAGACACGCGGGCCTGCAAGCTGCAGGTCGAGCGCGCCGGCCATGGCCGCTTCCGGCCAGCCGGAATTCGGCGAGCGATGAAGGCCATGATCGCGAAGCGCCGCAACCAGCGCATCCTTGGCAGCGCGCCCGCCACGGTGGATCAGCGCGCCCGCGGCAATCAGCAGGATCGAAAGCCGTGCGGCCGGCAGGTTGGCGAGGTCGTCGAGCCGCGCCGAGGCCCAGCCGAACTGCAGATATTTCGGCGACTTGTGGCCGATCATCGAATCGGCGGTGTTCAGCATCTTGTAGGCGAGAAGGCCCGGCAGGCCGGCAATCGCGTACCAGAAGGCCGGCGCCACGACGCCATCGGAGAAATTCTCGGCGAGGCTTTCGATCGCCGCACGGCAAACGGCCGGCTCGTTGAGCGTCTTCGGATCGCGACCGACGATCATCGAAACGGCGGCCCGCCCGCCTTCGAGCCCGCCCTGCCGCAAGCCTTCGGCCACGCGACGCACGTGATCGGCAAGGCTTTTCTGCGCCAGGAAGACCGCCACCAGCACCGCCTCCAGCAGATAGCCGAGAGGACCGAAGACGGCGAACAGGCGATGCAGCAGATGGCCGATCCAGGCGCTGAGGCCAAGCAACAGCACGATCGTGACGACGCCACGAAATTTGCGGGCGCCTTCCTCCAGATCCTCGCGGTTCAGCCTGTCGTCAAAAAAACCGATGGTCTTGCCGAAGAACACGACCGGATGCGGCACGCGCGCCCAGAGCCAATCCGGATCACCGACGACGCGATCGATCACCAGCGCCAGTGCGAGAACGAGAAGGATGGTCTCCGACATTCAGAGCTCCATCCGGGCAAGCGTATCCGCCAGCCGCCGGTCGCCCGCAGCGTCCGGCGCCAGGCCGATCCGCAACCAGGTCGGCGCATAGTCGAACTTGCGCGTGAGGATATGGGCTTCGCAGAGGCGCTCCTGCAGCAGAGCCGCCCGCGGATGCTCGACCAGCACGAAGAGCCCCGTGCCGCCGATGCGCTTGAGCCCTGCCCCATCGAGAGCGGCATCGAGCCCGGCGCGCCGCTCGAGGATACCGGTCGCAATCGCCGTCGTATCGCCCTGCATCAACGCTTTGGAGATGGTCAGCGCCGGGCCGGAGACGGCCCAGGGACCGAGCCAATCGGCAAAGGACGCAAGCACCGGCTCCGTCGCGACGACGAAGCCGAGGCGCAGGCCCGCAAGCCCGAAGAACTTGCCGAAGGACCGGAAGACGATGAGATTGCCCTGCCCCGGCACATGGCCGGCAACGCTCAATTCCGGCTGCAGATCGCCGAAGGCCTCGTCGACCAGCAGCAGTCCGCCGTTCGCCTTCTGACTTGCGGCGATTGCCAGAAGCTCTGATGGCACAAAGGCGCGGCCGGTCGGGTTGTTGGGGTTCACCACGATGACGAGGCCATGGGCGGCAGTGAGCGCGGCGGCATGTTCGACGCGATCGACGACAAAGCCTCCGGCCGACAGCACGCGGGCATATTCGCCGTAGGTCGGCCCGAAGATCGCGACGCGTGTGTTTCCAGGCGTCTTGGCGTTTTCATGCAGGAGACGCGGCAGCAACTGGATCACTGACTGCGTACCGGGGACGGGCCAAGGCTGCACGCCCTCGGTGCGGTAATACTTCGCGGCCGCCAGCCGCGCATCGTCCACCGTCTGCCGGTCCGGCAGCCGGTGCCAGGCGCGCTCGGGCACTTCGGGCAAGGCAACGGGGCATGGGTTGATGCCGGTCGAAAGGTCGAGCCAGTCTTCAAGCCGGCCGCCAAAGCGCGCTGCGGCTTCGGTGATGCCGCCGCCGTGAATGATCGGCGCGCTCATGCGGCGCCCGCGATGTCGATCAGATGCATGAAGGAGCCGGCTACGTTGCTGCGCCTCAGACCCGCCCGGCCGAGATCCTCGCCGGCCGCATCGCTCACCGCAAACAGCCGGTCGGCGGCACCTTCGGCGACGATGGTCGCATAATGAAATTCGTGCGCCGTCATGGGTCCATCGAAGAAGGCGTTGTCGACAGGCACCACGCGGCGGTAGCCGAGGTGCCGCCTGCGTTCGGCAAAACTGGTGATGAGTGGCAGCAGGCCGAGCATGTCGTAGCGTGCACCATCAGCGGCGACAAGCCCTTCGCCGAGCACCATGTAACCACCGCATTCGCCAAAGATCCGGGCGCCGCGCTCGGCCGCCGAATGCATGCCGGAGCGGAAGCGGGAGGCGGCGCTGAGTCTTCCCGCATGCAACTCCGGATAGCCACCAGGCAGATATACGGCATCGGCTGCCGGATCCGGCGCCTCGTCGGCGAGCGGCGAGAAGAAGGAAATCTCGGCGCCGCGTTTCTGCCAGTCGAACATCAGGTGCTCGTAGCAAAAGGCAAAGGCGATATCGCGCGCGATCGCGATGCGCTGCCCCAGCGGACGGAAGCGCGCGATCTCCGTTTCCGGCCGGTGCGGAAAGATCTCGGCCGCCCGGCCGATCGCGTCGAGGTCGCAGTTCGCCTCCACGCGCTCGGCGGCTGTCCCGATGAAACCTTCGAGCGCGCCATGTTCGCCCGCCTGCACGAGGCCGAGATGACGCTCCGGCAGTTGCAGCGCACTGTCCTGCCTGAGCACGCCGAAAATGGGCATGTCGACCCGCTGCAGCGCATCTCGCAGCATCATCTCGTGGCGGTCGCTGCCGACCTTGTTGAGGATGACGCCGACCACACTGATATCGTCGCGATGATCCGCATAGCCGCGCACCAGCGCTGCAACCGAATGGGACATGCGGGCGCAATCGACAACGAGGATGACGGCAAGGTTCAGCGTCGCGGCAAGGTCCGCAGGCGAACCGGTGCCGTCGGCAGCACCATCATGAAGCCCCATCATCGCCTCGACGATCAGGGTGCGCCCGCCGGCGGCCGCATGCGACGCGTTGGCAAGCAGAAGTTCCGGGCGCATCGCCCAGGGATCGTAGTTGAAGCAGGGTTCGCCGGTCGCCGCCGCATGGAAGGCGGGATCGATGTAGTCAGGTCCCGCCTTGCCGGGCGCGATCGCAACGCCGCGCTTCTTCAAGGCGCGCATCAGCCCCAGCGTCACCGTCGTCTTGCCGGAGCCGGACGACGGTGCGGCGATCAGCAGTCCGCTCATGCCGGGTTCCTGAGAATGCGATTGGCGAAGGGGTCGGCCGCAAGCTTGCGCCCGTCGAGCGCGCCGATCCAGTCGAGCGCTGCACGCAGCCGGACGACCTCCCCGACGACGACGATCGCCGGTGGCTCCAGACCTGCTGCCTCGACATCGGCCTCGGCGCGCGCAAGCGTCGTTTCCAGCACTGCCTGCTCCGGCGTCGCGGCGTTGCAGACGAAGGCGACCGGCTCGTCCGGCGAGCGGCCGCCGGCAATCAGGTTGGCGGTGATCGCACCGATATGCTTCATCGCCATGTACATGACGATGACCGGCGAACCGCTGGCGATGCCTTGCCAGTTGATGCGGTCCGGCACCAGGCCGGAGGAATCATGACCGGTCAGGAATGTGACGGCGTGGTTGACCTCGCGGTGGGTGACCGGAATGCCGGCATAGGCCAGGCCCCCGATGCCGGCGGTGATGCCGGGCACGATGCGGAACGGAATCTGGTGCTCGACCAGCGTCAGCGCCTCCTCGCCACCACGGCCGAAGACGAAGGGATCGCCGCCCTTCAGCCGCAGCACCCGGTTGCCGGCGCGTGCGAGCTCGACGAGGCGAAGCGAGATGTCGCGCTGCTTCGGCGACGGCTTGCCGCCGCGCTTGCCCGCAAACTCCAGCACGGCGCCCGGCCGCGCGAGCTTGAGGCAATCCTCGTTGACCAGCGCATCATGCACGATCACATCCGCCTGCCGCAGCGCGTTGGCTGCATGCAGCGTCAGAAGGCCCGGATCGCCCGGACCGGCACCAACCAGCCAGACCGAACCTTTCTCGAGCGCCGGCAATCCGGCAAAGAGGTCGTCGATCATCCGTGCTGCCCTACCTGTATCCCGGCACCGCCTGACGGTGCACCTGACGCGATCTCTAAAGAACCGGATTCCGTTTCACAGCAAACCCGGACAAAAGATTGATTCAATTCAACAACAGAAGAGCGCATCAGACAGCCTCCGCCGCCTGATCGCCCAGTTCCGCATGCAAGCTCACCAGCCCGGCAAGCGCCGCCGTCGCATGCGCGGAGACGATCTTCGGCACGATCAGCACCGCTTCGCTTCCGGCGCCGACGAGTGCGGCACCCTCGGCAACGCCATGGCAGCCCGTGTGGGCAAAGACAATCTCGGAAGGGTTGGCGAGCCGGGAGGCTTCGGCTTCGAGCGTGGCCGCATCGTAGAACACAGTCGGTACCGAGAAATGGTCGGCCGCCGCCAGGATCGCCGGTTCTTCGGCGCGGGCATTAAGCGAGGCGACCAGCCGCAGATCGTCGGCGGTGGCGCCGGCATCCGCCAGGGCGCGCTCGGCAAGGGCGATCACCTCTTCGGCCGGCGTGCGACGCTCGCAGCCGAGCCCGAGCACCAGCCCGGTGCCTGCTCTCATCGTCTGTGCGACAGCGTTATTGTCACGCAGTTCGGCACGCAAATCCGCTGCGCGTTTTTGCTGGAACTGCTTCGATCCCCTAACCGATGCCATCGGCGGCCGGCCCCCTTCGTCGGTACTCCTTAACGAAGCGCCGGCTGGAACAATCCGTCCCGGGCCGATCTGGACAGCACCGGCTGATGGCCCCCTGGCTGGGTCGGCCGCACCGGACGCTCTTTCAGTCCGCCGAAGCGGACGCCGTCGCATATCCGTCATTTTTACCGGAGTGCGGGAGACCGGTCAAACCGGATTGCGCCATCGCCATGTCGCGATTGGCGAAGGCGAACGGTTGCCCGGTGGATCGCGACGGTGGCCTCCTTCGGCTGCCGCTCGATCGCCAGCGTTTCCATCCGAAAACACAGCGACTCAGCACAAGATTTTGATTCTGTGAAAGATTCGAAGTGCGGCCACCGTGAGGGCAAGCAGGGCCACTACAGAAGGCTTTGCAAATCGTGTCCGGCTCTGACACAAGGCGGCAAAGCTCAAGTCTCCCTCCCAGAGTCCCTCCCGTGCAAGACCTCGTCCCTCCCGTGCAAGACCTCGCCTTCCACCTGCTCGCCTTCCTGTTCGTTGCCGCCTTCATCGCCGGCTTCATCGATTCGATCGCCGGCGGCGGTGGCATGATCACCATTCCCGCCATGCTGATCGCCGGCATCCCGCCGCTGCAGACGCTCGGCACCAACAAGCTGCAGGGGCTGTTCGGCTCAGGCTCGGCAAGCCTTTCCTACGCGCGGCGCGGCCACGTGAACCTGAAAGAACAGTTGCCGATGGCGCTGATGTCGGGATTGGGCTCGGTGTTCGGCGCATTGCTCGCAACTGTCGTTCCAGGCGACGTGCTGAAGGCCGTGCTTCCCTTCCTGCTGATCGCCATCGCGCTCTATTTTGGCCTGAAGCCGAACATGGGCGACGTCGACCAGCACCGCCGCATCACGCCCTTCGTCTTCACGTTGACGCTGGTGCCGCTGATCGGCTTTTACGACGGTGTCTTCGGGCCTGGCACCGGCTCCTTCTTCATGCTCGGCTTCGTCACGCTCGCCGGCTTCGGCGTGCTGAAGGCGACCGCGCACACGAAGTTCCTGAACTTCGGCTCCAATATCGGCGCGTTTGGCGTTTTTCTCTTCTTCGGCGCCATCCTCTGGAAGGTTGGCCTGATGATGGGCGTCGGCCAGTTCCTCGGCGCCCAGGTCGGCTCACGCTATGCCATGGCCAAGGGCGCCAAGATCATCAAGCCGCTGCTCGTCATCGTCTCGATCGCGCTCGCCATCCGGCTGCTCGCCGATCCGTCGCATCCCTTGAGGATCTGGCTGGGGCTTTAAGGCCAGCGCACGGTCCTGGCTCGCAGAAAACGCAGCAATGTACGCGACTTAGGCGAACGTCACTTGACCGTTACACCAACGTCCGGCGCGCCTGTGGTCGACCAGCACGAGCATTCTTCGCCTGCAGGCCCCGCGCCGTAGCCACAAATCTGCTTGGGGGTCTTGCATTGCCGGGGGCTGCGCGCTTCGGCACGCGCCTTTGCCTCGGCTTCGGCCGCGGCTCTTTGCTTTCGGCTCATTTTTGGCGTCGGAGCCGCCTTTGCTTTCTCCACCTTCTGGACTGCGGATGCGCTGGTCCTGGTCGTTTGGGATGAACCGGTTTCGCTGCACGAAACAATTAGCAAAAGCGATGCGACAGCAAACGCAACTCTAGCAAAGGTCTTCAAGCTTCACCCGCGATCTAAACCATGTCGAGCGTCTATATGCGTGCTTCCGGCAGCCTCATCAAGAGGCGATCGCGCAGCCAGACGGGCGTATTCGCCTGGCGTCGAATAGAGCTACCAGCCTCATCGCAATCAAACGGCTGCGCGCGTGCCGTTTCAGGGTCGGGTTGCGCAGAAAGAGGTGTACGCCGCGTGTGGTCCTGTCATCCTCGCAGTGAAAATCCGCTAACCAAGACGAAAGTCGAGCAAGGCGGCCTCTTGAACCTCTAGCCGCTAGAGATTGCAGAAGGTGGTGAAAATGTTTCGTGGACAGGTGGCCAGATACGGCCACCGACCCCGCCAAATGTCTTTTCGCCATTCCACTCGCTCCAGAGGTCCCGATGTCCACCACCCTTCCCGCCATCCTGATGCTTGTCGTCGGCCTCTTCACTCTGGCGCTGGCGAGCCTGCGCCGCGTGCAATCCGGCCGCTCGCCGGTGGTGCTGACCTATGGCGACGATGCCGAGGGGTTTGCGGCCAAGCTTTTCCGCGTCATCGTTGCGGCACTGGTGATCCACCTGCTGGCGGTCGCGATGCTTCCAGCATCCGTCGATGCCACCCTTGGGCGGATCCCGGTACTCGACACCCCCATCCTCCGCGCCGCCGGCCTTTTGCTGATGGTGCTTGGCGGCGGGCTGACGATGCTGTCTCAATGGGCGATGCGCCATTCCTGGAAGATCGGGATCCCCGAACAACAGGATGCCCCGCTCGTCACCTCGGGCCTCTATGCCTTCTCGCGCAACCCCATCTATGTCGGCATGGTCACCGCGCTGATCGGCACCGTATTGGCGGTGCCCAACGTCGTGTCGGTGGCACTCACCCTTTCCGCCTGGATCTCGATCTCCTACCAGATCCGCGGGGAGGAAACCCACCTCGCCCGCTCCTTCGGCAACGCCTACAACGCCTATCGCCAACGTGTCCGCAGGTGGCTCTGACAAGGGGTCAGGCTGCGACGCTCTCGGCGTCGGCCGAACTGCGCGAAGAAACCCGACGGATAAGGAACACCGCCGAAAGACCGGCCACCACGCTGGGCAAACCAAGCGCGAGGAAGGCCTCGACCGAAATCGGCACGCTCTTCCTGAGCACGTCTTCACTCAGGCTATGGGCCATCCCGCCTCCGACGAGAAAGGCTGACAGCGAGAGGATG
>NZ_JAEPRP010000139.1:0-19929 GCF_016652895.1 Ensifer sp. SSB1 | reverse complement strand
AAGAGCCTGCACGGATCTCTCCAATGCGCTTTCTGAGTGAGCTGACAGGAGTTTCTGAAATGAACCTGGAAAACAAGGCTAACGGGCAAGTCACACGGCGCTCGTTTCTGTTTCGGGGCGCCGCGATCGGTGTATCCGCCGCCGTGCTGCCCGTAACCGGCGTCGCAGCCGACATCGTGAACAAAACGCCGAAGGGCGATGCCATCCAACCGTTCAAGGCCGACATCCCCGAAAGTTCTCTCGTCGACCTCAGACGGCGCCTGACCGCAACACGTTGGCCGGATAGCGCGACCGTCGCGGATCGGTCCCAGGGCGTCCAGCAGCAGAAGCTTCGTGAACTCGCGCAGTATTGGCAGTCCTCCTACGATTGGCGCCGGGCAGAGCGCAAGCTGAACGCGTTTCCGCAGTTCCTGACGAGGATCGACCGGCTCGACATTCATTTCATCCACGTGCGCTCCCGCCACGAGAACGCTCTTCCGCTGATCATGACCCACGGGTGGCCGGGTTCGATCTTCGAACTACTGGATGTCATCGACCCGTTGACGGATCCGACTGCACATGGCGGCAAAGCCGAAGACGCCTTCCACCTCGTGATCCCTTCAATCCCCGGCTTCGGCTTCTCGCAAAAGCCGACCGTGACTGGCTGGGATGCACAGCGGATCGCAATCGCCTGGGACGCCCTTATGAAGCGGCTTGGCTATAACAGCTATGTCTCGCAAGGCGGCGACTGGGGCGCGATCATCAGCGATGCCCTGGCGCGTCAGGCTCCCGAAGGACTGCTCGGTATTCACGTCAACAGGGTGGAGCGGTCGACGACGCTTCCAGCCGACGCTGCGAAGGCGCTGAAGGACGGCGGCCCGGCTCCTGAGACGATGTCTGCCGACGAGAGGAAGGTTTTCGACGAGACCAGGGACTTCCTGAACAACGGCTTCGGCTACGCCTCGATCCTCAGCACGCGTCCGGAAACGATCGGCTACGGCCTCGCAGATTCTCCGGTGGGTCTCGCGGCCTGGCTCTACGACAAGATCGCGGATTGGGTGTTCACGCGTGGCGATCCGGAGCAGGCGCTCGGCAAGGACGCGATCCTCGACAACATTACCTTGTATTGGCTGACCAATACCGGTCCCTCGAGCGGACGTATCTATTGGGAGAACCTCAAAGCAGGTGCAAAGCTCACGTCGGCCAAGGTGCCTGTGGCCGTCACCGTCTTTCCGGGCGAGGTCTACCGTCCACCGCGGAAATGGCTGTCGCAGGCCTATCCGAAGCTCGTCTACTATAACCGCGCCCCGAAAGGTGGGCACTTCGCCGCCTGGGAAGAACCGCAACTCTTCAGCGAGGAGATCAGGGCAGGCTTCAAGGCCATGCGCCTGTAGAAGACGTGTTGTCGTCCAGAATGAGAAAGACCAAGCAGCGCCGGCAGACGAGGACATTGCCGGATCGATGGTGCGACACCCGCGTGTTGCCGGCTTCGCCGCAGCGCGTGATGCGCGGTGTTCTGGGCCAGCTCGGGACTCTAAAGTCCGTGGTGGCAGCCTGTGGCGTGTCGGCACGATGATCGGGCGGTTGTGCGCTGGTGTCGGCTGCAAGGGATTCGGGGAAATGCGGCGGAATTGTTAAAAGGATGTGCGGAGCCGGAACGCCTGTCGTTCCGGCTCCGCACAGGAGAGTTACTCCGCGAAATGGGTCAGCCAATGACGCGGCTTGTTGTCCGCCAGCTGAGCGATCCGATCGATCTTGTTGCTCATCACCCAGGCCATTGGCTGCTGGTGCAACGGCAACATGATGACTTCATCCTTGACCATCTGGAGTGCCTTGGTCTGCAGCTCGAGCCGTTTCGTTCGATCCATTTCGGTCGATGCCTGGATGACCAGCTTGTCAATCTCCGGATAGCTCCAGCCGCCCCAGTTGAAGACACCCGCCTTGTCGCTCCTCGTTTCGATCATCTGGAGCAGGATCGAGTAACTGTCGAGCATCGGCTCGTTCGCCCAGCCGATGATGTAGACGTCAGACAGGCCACCCGTGCGCTTGGGCGCCTGTGCGGCCGTCGGGCCAATGTCGAGCTGCGGCTTGAAGCCGGCGCGGCTCAACATGTTGACGATGCTCTGGCAAAGCTCCTCCTCGTTGACGTAGGCCTCGTTCGTGCAGACGAGGGTGAAGGGGAGATCGCTTGCGCCGGCCTCGGCTAGCAGCTTCTTCGACAATTCAGGATCGTACGGCACGACCTTGTCCAGTGCTTCGACATATCCCGGGATTTCCGGCGCAATGATCGCGCCCGCCATCCGCGACTTGCCGCGCATCACCCGCTTCTGGATGAGGTCCTTGTCGAGCGCATGGGCGACAGCCTGGCGGACACGCAGGTCGTTGAACTTGTTGTCGACGCCGTCAGCCAGTTTCGGTTTGCGGTTGAAGCCCATCATGATGGTGCGCAGATCGGTGCGCTCCATCACCTTCAAGTCCGGCTGCGCGACCAGGCGCGGAAGATCCTGCGCCGGCGCATTCTCGGTGAAGTTGATCTCGCCCGACAACAGGGCAGCCACGCGTGTCGCAGCCGAGACGATTGGCGTGAACTCGATGCGATCGATGTTGGATTTTGCCGGGTCCCACCATTCGGTGTTCTTGACGAGAACAGTCTTGCTGTCGGGCGTGCGGCTTTCGAGTTCGAACGGGCCCGTGCCGTTGGTGTGGTAGGTGGCGTAGCCCTCGATCTTCTTGCCGACGTCGGTCGGCTTCAGCGAGTTGTTATCGGCGAGCCACGTGGCGTCGAAAATGTGGATATTCGTCAGGTCGTTCAAGAGCAGCGGGTAGGGGCCGGTCAGTTCGATATCGACCGTGTGGTCGTCGACCTTCTTTGCCGACTTGTAGGCGGGAAGGTTGCCACGCAGCGGAGATGCCGGATCGCTGACCCGCGTGAGCGAGGCGATCACGTCGTCCGCCGTGAATTCGGCGCCATTATGGAACTTGACGCCCTCGCGCAGATGGAACCGCCAGACCGTGTCCGATACCGTCTCCCAGGAGGTCGCCAGGGCCGGCTCGATCTTCAGGTCGGCGTCAAAGCGGACGAGCCCCTCATAGACGTGATTGAGGAAAGACAGCGTGTAGCTGTCGCCATAGGAATAGGGGTCGAGCGAGTAGATATCGCGCGACGAGCCCCATTTGAGCGTCTCCGCGTGAGCAGCCGCGGAAAGCGCAGTCGACATGGCGGCTGCGAGGATCAATTTCTTGAGCATTCTGCTGTTCTCCTTTGTTGAAGTCACTTATCCCCTGGACGGGAATCTTCTGCGGCGCGGCCAGTGGCGCGGCTTGATGCGGCCGCGCACACGACCTGCTCGATCTCGCTGGACATCGCCGTCGGCGGGGCGATGTCCAGCGGGATCCGGATCAGCTTTAACCAGCGCGAGCGCCGCCGTTTCGATCACCACTTCTGGCGGTCGAGTTCATTGAGCAGGCGGTAATCAAGGCTTCAGCCTTGAAATCCGTATCGCTGTGAAATTTTGGCGGCGCGGCTGGAAGCGCCGAAGCCATTGACGATCAGCTGCCAGTGGGACTTGGCACAGGCGTCACCTCGAACCGAGGCTTATCCTGCGCTAACCCTCACGGGTCTGGTTGCGGAACGCTGCGTTCGATGGGGACGCGGAAATTGGCGATTGAGTGAGAAGATGTCACACTGGCCGGTTCAACGGCGTGTGTCGGCGTGTACGCCCGTCGCAAAAAGTCCAGCGGATACGCTGTCTCGACGGTCTTCCAAGGACCTTGCATCAACACTGCTCCTCCCTAGCTCGTGCCTTGCTGATCCGCACCATCGCACATTGAGAGGGCTTGTCAACGTAATTGTCGACAATTGTGAATACTATAATCGTCGGGTTTGTTGACAATTATTTGGTGGCTCGGGCTCAGGTATTCTTCGCCCGTCGTCAGGACCTCAGCCTCCAGCTTGTCCCGGCCATATGGATGTTCCTCCTTCCATAACATTGGGGGCGGGAGCGCACGTCTACCCTGTTCGCGGCCTTCGACCATGACCTCAACCTCCCGATCTTGGCGCGCGGGGCTTTGGCAGAGCTTGATCACGACAGTCCCGGCGCCGATAAAGGCGGAAAACCACAGGGAGATTCGTTGCCATGAGAGCACTTATCCAGCGCGTTTCATCCGCGCGTGTCACCGTCGACGGTGGGGTGACGGGGGAAATCGGCAATGGTCTGTTGATCTTTGTGTGTGCGATGAAAGGCGACTCTGAAAAGGAGAGCGAATGGCTGGCGCGCAAGATCACCAACCTGCGCATCTTCAGAGACGACGCGGATCGCATGAACCGGTCGGTTGTCGATGTGGGCGGCTCAGCTCTCATCGTTAGCCAGTTCACATTGGCTGCCGAGACGAAAGGCAACCGACCGGGCTTTTCTACAGCGGCGCCGCCGGAAGAGGGCAAGCGCCTCTATGAGAATTTCTCCGCCAATGTCACGGCCCTCGGTGTTACCGTTGCGAATGGCGTCTTCGGCGCGGACATGCGGGTGGAATTGGCCAATGACGGTCCGGTAACGATCTGGCTGGATACGGCTGCCGGTTAGCCGGCCTCAGGTCTCGACGGTTCGTCTCCTCTCGAGACCCACTTGGTTCACGGATCGCTTGCCCGCCATCCGGTGAAATCTCGACTGCCGGTGTCGCGCGGGATTGCTGCGTCAGAGGCGGCGTGAACCTTCCTGCCGACAAGAGCACATCGCGGTGGCCCTAACGCCGCAACGGCACGCTCTCGTCCACGTTGACCAGCGTCATTCCGGCGGTGAGCGTCGCCGGTACTGGATGTTCTTCCGCTGCCCTCAAGGGTGGCCTTCCTCAATTTTGGGAAGGAACCACGCAAGGAGTCCCGCAAGCGGGAGGAAGGAACAGAAGTAGTAGACCGTTTCGACGCCATAACTGTCGGCCAGTATTCCGAGAAGCGCTGCGGCAATGCCGCCGAGACCGAAATTCAGTCCATAGAACAGTCCGCCGATGAGCCCGATGCGGTGCGGCAGCAATTCGATGGCGTAGATCAGGATCGATGCGAAGGCGCTCGCCATGATCAGGTTGATCATGACCGTCAGCACGCCGGTCCAGAACAGGTCGGCATGCGGCAGGATCAGTGTTAGCGGAAGCGGCCCAAGGACGGAAATCCAGATGATCCGGTAACGTCCGATACGATCCCCGATAATGCCGCCAATCAGCGCCCCTGCCGCCGAAGCCAGCAGGAAGATGAACAGCATCATCTGCGCAGAGGGGATGGAGAGACCGAACTTCTCCATGAGATAGAAGGTGTAGAATGAGCGGAAGCTCTCGCCATAGGCGTTCTTGGTGAACATCAGCAACGTCAAGACGACCAGGGCTACGCCGATCGTCCTTGGTGCATGACGGGCCGCGCCGCCGGACTTTTTGCCATCTGCCCGCAGTGCCGCGAATGCAGCGCTGATCTCCTGCTGCTTGCTGCCGATCCACACCAGAAGCGCCATGGCCAGCAACGCCAGAACGGCAAACCAGGCAAGACTCGGCTGTCCCCAGGGAACAATGATCAGTGCCGCAAAGACCGGGCCGAGCGCGCCGCCCGCCTGGCCGCCGACCTGAAACAGTCCCTGTGCCAATCCCTGTCGGCCGCCGGCGGCATAACGCGCCATGCGCGTCGCTTCCGGATGAAAGATGGATGATCCGATGCCGATCAGGGCGACCGAGACGAGGATCACCGCATAGCTATGGGCGAGAGCGAGGCTAACCAACCCCGAGAGGGTAAACATCATTCCCACGACCGGCGAATAGGGCGCCGGATGTTTGTCCGTCACCATGCCGATTGCCGGTTGCAGCAGCGATCCGGCGATCTGGAAGGTCATGGTGATCATGCCGATCTGCACGAAATCCAGGGTGTAGGCTTCCTTCAGGATCGGATAGGCCGCCGGGATCAGCGACTGCATGAGATCGTTGAGGAGATGGGTGAGACCCAGAACGACGAGCACGGCAAGATGCGTCTTGGCGCGCGTCATGGTGGTGACGGCGGTCATGGTTTTTACTTGGCCTTTGGGAAACGCTGAGACGAGGCTAGCGGTGTCCGCAGGCCTCGTCGGCAGTGATTGGATTGAGGCGTTTCCTCAGACCGGGCGGACGTTTTCCGCCTTCGATTTGCCGGTCTTGCGATCCTGGCCGAGGTCGTAGGTAACCTTCGCACCATCCCGCAGCGGACCGCCGGACTGTACCGCCGACACATGGACAAAAACGTCCGGTCCGCCATTGTCGGGGGTGATGAAGCCAAAACCCTTGTCTTGATTGAAGAATTTAACCGTTCCGCTTGCCATAGTGTCCTCGTGATCGAAGCGGCGTACTGCCGCCGCAGGAGCTTAAGCATCGTCCGATGGGCGGGCAACCGCTTATTCGCACTTCATGTAAACGATCCTTTGCATGCCGCACCGGATTTTTCGGGGGAATGACGTGTTCCAGCCTGGCAGGGCAGGCGTCTCCCTTGATCTTGCACATTGCTGGATGCCTGCTCGACCCGGAAATTGTTGAAGGCACGTTCGTTTCGCGGCTGGTCCGCCGGCGAGTCGATAGCCAAATATATGCCAAGAACGTCGGCGGCCTTCCACGACAGCGATGCCACTGCGTCCACAGTGATAAAGAGATCGATGAAAGCAACGAAAGATCAAGCTGGTGCGCCAGTCGCGTCCGCATCCATGCCCGGGGAGGCTGAGGCCATTCGCGCCGGGCCGCCGGTGAAGCAGATTGTGCGAGAACTCGGCCTGCGATCCAAAGCTCTGGCTGTCCCGATCGGATCGGGTCAGAACTCTATCGCCTATGACGTTGGCGGGACGGTCCTGCGTATGCCGCGCCATACGGGCGCCGAACGCGACCTCCTGCAGGAGGCGGCAGTTCTTTCTGCCGTGCGGCCGCTCCTTCCCGTGCCGGTTCCCGATCTCGATGTGCGCCGCGTCGACGGCCAGCTCGTCTCGCTCCACACCAGGATCGCCGGCACACCGCTGACGAACCTGAGTGAACTGAGCGAAGGGCAGCAACGGGTCTTCGCAGCGGACGTTGCCGCCTTTCTGCATGCCCTGCATTCGGTTCCGACAGACCGTGTGGCGGCCCAGTCGGCCGAGGCGCCTTCGTCCGAATGGGGCAGACTTCTGGCGCAGTGCGAAACTCTGGCTTTCCCGCTGCTCGCGCATGGAACCGTCACCGCTATACGCGAGAGCTTTTCCGATTTTCTCGCCATCTGTGACACGCTTCCGCGGTGCCTGATTCACGGGGATTTCGGGAGTGGAAACATACTCGTCGACCGTGGCCGACTTTCGGGCGTCATCGATTTTTCGGGTTGCGGCCCTGGCGATCCAGCCTACGACTTCGCCAGCCTCGAGGCAGGGTTCGGGGGGCGGTTCGTCGAATTGGTGCTTGAGCACTTTTCGCTCGGCAGCGCGGCAAGGGATCGCATGCGCTTCTACCGGATGACGTTTCCGCTTCTTGACATTCTGCACGGCATCGAAAATCGCGATCCCGAAGCGCTCGATGCCGGCGTACGCGCTTTCGGGGCTGGTCTGCCGAACGGAATGGGAAGTGCTCCTGTCTAGCGTGATGGGTGCTCAGGTACGTGCGTATCCACTCATTTGGCGATTATCCGAATTGTGCCACCTCAGACACATATGCCTCGTAGCCAAACAGCGAATCCCGGCTCAAATCCTTGCCGTCAAACCGTGCCATGAAGTCTTGGAGGTCGGCTTGTCGCGAAAAGCCCAGCGCCACTGCCTCCATGCTTTCCGGTTCGTCGTCTTCGCCTGCATGAGCCGCGCTCATCTCAAGCGCGCCCAGCCGATCGAAGTTGGCCTGCATTTGGAATGAAAGCCAAACCAGGTATTCCAGTGGATAATCGGGATTTCCTTCATATGTCACGATGAATGGATAGGCCAACCGGAACCTGTCGATCAACATTTCACCATCCGTCACGAAGACGAGAAGATCACTCTCCTCTTCCATGTTGTGAAGCTCGATGGTCAGATCATGCTTGCGAAGTGCGACGTAGCCACTCAGCTTATCCTGCGGCAAGGACGTCAAGAGAATGTCGCGCCACCGTTGGATGGCATCGTCTAGCTCGATGCGTGTCAAGAACATGAAAAGATCCCCTGTGACGATGCCGCTGCCCTAGAGTTCGTCGAGACTGCTGCAGGTTTTCAAAATTAACCTATATTTAAGCAGTCACTTTAAAACGAAAACCTGTTGGACTACTATCCTCTACGGAGCGATATCCCGATTTGATTTTGCGCCAGTACAGAGGGAAGGAACTGAGTTCAGTAGCATTCGCAATTCGACCCCAAGACTGGAATGGGATTCCGAGTATTAGCTGACATATCTATGGATAATGTAGTAATTAATGGCAATTATGAAATAAAATGTCGATAATACATCTGAATATCGTAAAAATTATTACAGATGGAGGCTGCAATTATGTGTATTTCAGTTGCTTTTGTCGATGATCATCCGATCTTGCTGGAGGGGTTGGTCAGTTTGTACGCCGGAAGAAGCGACCTTGAGATCGTCGCCAAAGGCGAGAATGCAGTCGACGCATTGAAAATAGTCGAAGAATATTCGCCGCAGGTTCTCGTGCTCGATTTGAGCATGCCTGGCGATGCGGTTGCGGCAATAGAGTTGATTGCGCAGAAATACCAGGAGACGCGAGTTATCGTCTTCACTGCGAACTCGAGCATCGAGACGGCGATCCAGGTCTTGAATTACGGCGTGGCCGGCTACGTGCTCAAGGGCAGCAGCGCCACTGACCTTCACCAGGCGATCCGCACCGTTCACGACGGCGAAGTGTTTATCTCTGCCGGGTTCGCCACGAAGGTCATCATGGCGATGAAGTCGATAGAAATGCGCCGGCTGAAACAGATACAGCAGCGCCTCAGTTTGCGCGAGGAGCAGATCGTACGTCATCTGATGCGGGGCAGCACCAATCGTGAGATCGCGACCTGCCTTGATATCAGCGAAAAGACGGTCAAGCATTACATGACCGTGCTGATGCAGAAGCTTGACGCCAGGAACCGGCTCGAGGTCGTGCTCGCGGCTCAGCGATTGGGTGTGTTGGGGGACGGCAATGCCGACCGTGTTGCACCCGGACGCGTCAACTAGCGCTCTTTCCCGCATTCAAGACCATGTTTCGATCCGGCCGGCGCCTTCCTAGGCGTTAAGAGCGCCTGCGCTATGGTCAAGCGGCAAAACAGCAGTCACGACAGTTCCATTGTGGCGGCGGATCGTGCGCATCCGGCCACCGAAGGCGCGGATCCGGCGTCTTTGGGTCAGCGTGCCGATACCTGAACGGGTTGTCCTTTGCTGTGCCTGTTCGCTCGGCCGCACTCCGACATCGGCTACCCTCACGAACAACCGGTTACGCTTCAGGGCGAAGCGCACGTGCTGGCGGTTGCCAGGTGCGTGGCGTTCACTGTTCATCAATGCTTCCTGGATGAAACGGTAGACACAGATGTTCAGATGCCCATCGGGTCTGCGGGATTCGATCTCGCCGACAACATCGACATCGCGTCCCGTCAGATCCATATGGCGCGAGACTGCCAGCTGTATAGCGTCGCCGAGCCGCATCTCGTCCAGTTCCGGCAGCACAAGGTCCGACGATATGTTGCGAAGATCTTCAAGCACGGTGCTGACGGTCGCGACGAGCTTGCCAACATCCTGCCTGCTCGCCAGTTCGCGAGGTTGATCGGTGGAGCCAGGGTCGGCAATATCACTCAGTCTGAGCTTGAGCAGTGTCAACAATTGCACGGGGCCGTCGTGCAGGTCGCTGCCGATCTGATTGAGGATCATCTCGTTGAGCTTCCCAGCCTCGAGCCTGGCGGAATCGGCCGCCGAACGCAGACGTCGGTTCTGGTTCGAAAGCTCGACTGCCCGAGAGAGGCTGCGTCTGATCGCGCCATGCTGTTGATCGATGAGACGACTGCCGCTGCGAACGATCAGAAAAAGCAGTGCAAGCATGGGGACGGTGAGGAGCAGGACGGTATTGATTGTCGAACGCCAGGCGCCCGACAGCTCCGCCAACAGCGCATCCGGCCGCTCGTAGAATTCGCCGACGAGGACGACTTTGCCTGCTTTGTCGCGGACGAGCGGCGCATAGACCTCGATGGACATGCCGTGCTGTTCGCCGCTCGTGTTCTCATGTTCTTCTTCATCCCGCCCGACGACGATCTCGCCCGCAAGCGCGCGTTTCAATTCGTCGAAGACGACCTTTTCGGTGACGCTTTGACCGGAGGTTGAATAGAGAATGTTGCCGTCGGGTTGCCAGATCTTCAATTCCAGCACGTGCTGTCCGAGGGCACTGGTCCCGAGCAAGGCCTGAAGCTTCTCCTCGACGCTCGGGGGCAGGGCGCCGCGTTCGATGTCCTCCTGCGAAATCAATGGCGCAACGAAGGCTTCCAGATAGCCCGCTCCCAACGAACCAACGCTGTTCAGCACCGTTCTCTCCAGCCGGTTCGTGGTCAGGACAGCAAGTGCGATCATCAGGGTCAGAACAATGAACGTCGCGATGATGATGAACTGGGTTTCCAGGCGCAGGCGGCGAAAGGACCGAAGCAAACTTCTGACGGCGACGGGTCGACGCAAGCTCAGAGGAAAGAACTGTTTGGCAGATGGAAAGTCGTTTTGGCCAGGGTCCATGACTGTTTCCCGGTTCATTGCTCAGGCGATTATATTTTTCACCCCTTAACAAGGCGTTCGTCAATGGCAGGCTTGCTCCGCCGGCAATATATACATTGAATCACAGTATCCCCGTCGGGACCAATGGTCATAAGGAAACTCGGACTTAGGTCTGAAGACAGCCGGGACCAAGGTCATCGGCAAGGTTCGTCCTTGGTCGCGAAATTCACACGACTTTGTACTCTACGCAGATCGACCCCACGGTGCGCTAATAGCGACCAGTACCAGTAACGCGACCTCGTTTCAGCGGAACGGCCTGTGGCCTTCCGACGGGATCGCTTTGTCTCGACGGAGGGGAAAATGGCCGCGTTCAAGCTCAATCTTCAGGACCTGATGTTCATTCTGCGCCAGATCAAGATCGCAGAAGGAAACTCCACCGCGCATTCCGGTGCCAACGCGCAGGACCTCAGGCAGATCTATGTTGACGCGGACGGCAACGTCGTCTCTGCCGGGACGCCCGGTGCGCAGCTTGCCATTCCAGATCCGCATGTGCCGAACGGTCTTCGCACCGTCGACGGCACCTACAACAACATCGTGCCCGGTCGTGAGACCTGGGGGTCGGCCGACCAGGCGATGCCGCGGCTCCTGGACGCAGACTATCGCGACGACGGGGACGGAGACACGATGTCTTTCGGGCCGCCCATGCCTGGCGTGCCGTTGCCCGTCACGAACACAAACTACGGCACTCCGGGTAACGTTGCTGATGCCGACCCGCGCATCATCTCCAACCTCATCGTCGACATGTCGATCAACAATCCGGCGGCCGTTATTGCCGCCCTGACCTTTGCCGGATCGGAAGATCCGCACGGTGATATGCAGCGCCTGCTTGCCGCTCGTGTCACCCAACAGCAGGCGGACGCCGCCGTGGTCGCTGCGCAAGATGCACTCAGCGACGCGAACGATGCACTTGATCTGGCGGTCGCCGGCTACACGCCGGGCAATCCTGCGAGCATCGATGCCATTCAGGAGGCTGCGAATGCCGTTACCCTCGCCGAGGAGGCGCTGGCCGCGGCGGAATTGGTGGCTCAGGATCCGTCCGCGGCATTGGAGGCTCTTGCAACGGAACTCGGGCTGGTCATCGGCGATGAAGGCAACCTGTCCATTCCCAACGTGGCACCGGACGAAGGCCTTTCTGCACCCTTCAACGCCTGGATGACCTTCTTCGGCCAGTTCTTCGACCATGGCCTCGATCTCATTACCAAGGGAAACAATGGTACCGTCTATGTGCCGCTGCAGAACGACGATCCCCTCGTCATGGGGGCGGATGGCCAATTCGGCACTGCCGACGATCTGCCGGCCCATTTGCGCTTCATGGTCCTGACGCGGGCGACGCCGGACGGCAGCTCCCATACCAATACGACGACCCCGTTCGTCGATCAGAACCAGACCTATACGTCACATGCGTCGCATCAGTTCTTCCTGCGCGAATATGCGACCGTCGGCGGTGTTCCCGTTGCGACTGGTCGCCTGCTTGACGGCTCGGCAAATGGCTTGCCGACCTGGGCCGATATCAAGGCGCAAGCGGCAAATGTGCTTGGCATCCAGCTGACGGATGCCGACATTTTCAACATTCCGCTGATCCGGACGGACGCCTATGGCGAGTTCATTCGCGGCCCGAACGGCTTTCCGCTGCTGGTCACGGGACTTGGCATTGACGGAATTCCGAATACTGCCGACGACATCGTCGTTCAGGGCAATCCGGCAGCACCAGTCAACACTTTTACGGCCGGCGCGATCCGTATTGGCCATGCCTTCCTGGACGACATCGCCCACAATGCTGTGCCGGTCTTTGATGCGCAGGGCAATCTCGTGCCTGACACGGTCAACCCCGGCCAGGATGACGATGGCCTGACGGGAAATGACGTTCCGGTCAATTCGCAGACTGGCCGCAATCTTGCCTATGACAACGAACTGCTCGATCGCCACTTCATCACCGGCGACGGACGCGGCAACGAGAACATCGGCCTCACGGCCGTGCACCATATTTTCCATTCCGAGCACAATCGTCAGACCGACATGCAGAAGATGACGATCCTCGAGAGCCGGGATCTGGACTTCATCAATGAGTGGCTGGTCGTCGATCTAACCCAGGAGCAGTTGGACGCGCTTCCTGTTACCTTCCCGGCCGACCCGGTCGAGCGGGCACAGCTTCTCGAGTCCCTCGCATGGGATGGCGAGCGCATTTTTCAGGCGGCCCGCTTCGCCACCGAAATGCAGTACCAGCACCTGGTGTTCGAAGAATTCGCCCGCAAGATCCAGCCGGCGATCGATCCCTTCGTCTTCAACAGCGTGACAGACATCAATCCGGCAATCTTCGCCGAGTTCGCCAACACGGTCTATCGCTTCGGCCACTCCATGTTGTCCGACAACATGCCGCGTCTCGATGGCAATGGCGTTGCGATCAATCCGGAGGTCGGGCTTATCGAAGCGTTCCTCAATCCGGTTGAGTTCGATCTCGACGGCGCGATTTCGCATGATGCAGCCGCCGCGGCCATCGTGCGCGGCATGACCATCGAACGCGGCAACGAAATCGACGAATTCATCGTCGGATCGCTGCGCAACAATCTGCTCGGTCTTCCGCTCGACCTGGCGACGATCAACATCGCCCGCGGTCGAGACACCGGCGTCCCCTCGCTGAACGATGCGCGCGCCCAGCTCTATGCGGCAAGTGGCTCCACCTTCCTCACGCCCTACGACAGCTGGGCAGACTTTGCCGCCAACCTCAAGAACCCGATCTCGGTGGTAAACTTCATCGCCGCCTACGGCCTGCATGAACTGGTGGACGGGGAGGAAACGCTTGCAGGCAAGCGCGCCGCCGCAATGGCAATCGTCTTCGGTGAAAATCAGGTCATCGCGGATGCCGGCGCACCGGGCGGGACCCGCACGATCATCGTGCCCTCGGATCGCCTGGAGTTCCTGAACAGCACGGGCGAATGGACTGCGGGCAACAGCGGCCTGAACGACATCGACCTGTGGATCGGCGGCCTGGCCGAAAAGAAGATGCCCTTCGGCGGCATGCTCGGCTCGACCTTCAATGCGATCTTCGAAGCGCAGCTGGAGAACCTGCAGGACGGTGATCGCTTCTACTACTTGAGCCGCACGCAGGGTCAGAATTTCCTCAATCAGCTGGAGCAGAATTCCTTCTCGAAGATGATCCTCGCCAATACGGAGCTGGCACAGCCAGGCGCCGACGGCATTCGAGGCACGGCCGACGACATCATCGCCCGCCACATCGGCGTCGACTCCTTTGCCAAGTACGATTTCGTGCTCGAGGTCAATCAGGCCAATCAGGGCGAACCGGATCCGGAGGGCAATGACCCGGCGCTCGAAGCAATCGGGATGGGCAAGGTGGTGCGTGACGATCCCCGCACGGCCGCCATCGAAACCAACTATCTGCGCTTTACCGGTGGTGAGCATATCGTCGTCGGCGGCACGAACGGCAACGACACAATCATCACCGACTTCGGCGACGACGCCATCTGGGGCGACGACGGCGACGACCGCATCGAAAGCGGTGCCGGTGTCGACCTCGTCAACGGCGGCGGCGGTGATGACATCCTGACCGATAGCGGCGACACCGGCGACTTCATCAAGGGTGAGGAAGGCAACGACGTGATCGCCAACTCCAACGGCATCGACATCCTGATGGGCGGCGACGGCAAGGACGTCATCTTCGTCGGCGTCGATGACACCGAAGTCTTCGGCGGTGCCGGTGACGACTTCATCCTCGGCGGTGACGGCGTCGACTTCCTGCTCGGCAATGAAGGCAACGACTGGATCGAAGCTGGGGGCGGCTTCGACACTACCGCCGGCGACAACTCCGAACTGTTCTTCAACTCCGCGATCAAGGGCCATGACGTCATGTTCGCCGGCAACGAGGAACATGACTTCGACGCCGAATCCGGCGACGACATCATGGTTCAGGGCGAAAGCGTCATGCGCAACGAAGGCATGTTCGGTTTCGACTGGGCGATTTTCAAGGGCATGGCGCTGAACGGCTATGCCGACATGCGCATCCCGATCTTCACCACCGAGGCGGCAGACATCCTGCGTAACCGCTTTGACAAGGTCGAAGCCCTGTCCGGATGGGACCATCACGACACCCTGCTCGGTGACGATCGCGTCGCGGGCGACATTCTGCCCGGAGACACGGCGGCGACAACGGAGGGCATCTTCTTCAACGACGAGTTGTCGCAGGCTGGCGTCAACCGGATAGAGGGGTTGCGCACCCTGCTTGGTAATCTCATCGCCAATGCGCCGGGCGGCGCGACCGAGACCCAGCTGGAGGCAATTGCCGCCTTTACCGGTGGGAACATTCTGCTCGGCGGTGGCGGTTCCGACCATCTGCGCGGCAACGGTGGCGACGATTTCCTGGACGGCGACGCCTGGCTCAACGTTCGCATCCGCATCACCGCGCCGGGAGCGGAGAACATCGCGACCAACGAAATCTCGACGGTCGATAGCCTGAAACATGTGTTCACGGTCGCTGACGCCGCCCATCCGAGCTGGGTCGGCAAGTCGCTGTTCGACCTGATGATCTCCCGCACGATCGTACCGACGCAATTGCACATCGTTCGCGAGATCGTCGAAGACGACGGCATTGGTGATGTCGACACTGCCTACTACAACGACACGTTCCTCGACGCCAACGGCAACGCGAACTACACGGTTACGCGCAATGCCGACGGTACGACGACCATCTCGCATATCAACGTCAGCAATGTCGTCGACCCGCTGACGGGGCGCAATCTCGTCTCCGACGGCATCGACAGGTTGCGCAACGTCGAATGGGCGGAATTCGCGGACGGCACGCGCATCTATCTGGCCAATGAAGCGCCGACGGATATTCGCTGGAACGCCATCAATCCGAACAACACCGACTTGCCGATCGGGGCGATTGCGAATCTTGCGACGGTCGACGACGACAGCACGGCCTGGACCTACTCGCTACAGCCCGGAAGCAGCGCCGGCTTTACGGTTTCCCCGGTGGGCGTTGTCAGTCGTGTCGGCGCCATGGCGGCCAATACCACCTATACGCTGATCGTCCGCTCGACAGACGATTTCCTCAACACCTACGACGAAACCTTCACCATCCGGACCGGCAGCAATCTCGGCGACAACCTGACGGTCTTCGCCACGGCGGGTGACGACGTTCAATATGGCGACGATGGCAACGATACGCTCGTTGGCGGAGCTGGCGACGACACGCTCTTTGGCCAGGACGAAGACGACGTCCTTGTCGGTGGGTTGGGCAACGATCGCCTGCATGGTGGAACGGGCGACTCGGATACGGCGTCCTATGCTGGCGCCAATGGTTCGGTAAACGTCAACCTGGCGACCGGAACGGCCAGTGGCGCCGATGGCGACGATACGTTGATCGACATCGAAAACGTCATCGGCAGCGCCTTCGACGACACCATCACCGGCAATGCCGGCGCAAATATCCTTACGGGCGGTGCCGGGAACGATACCTATGTCGTCGGGGCCGGCGACACGGTGGTGGAAGCAGCCAATGGCGGCACGGACACGGTCAACAGTTCCGCCACCTTCACGCTGGCGGCCAATGTCGAAAACCTCAACCTGACTGGCACCGGCAATATCATGGGTACCGGCAACGACCTGAACAACATCATCGTGGGCAACGCCGGCAACAACGCGCTGAACGGCGGGGTCGGTGCCGACACGATGAGCGGCGGCGCCGGGAACGACACCTATGTCGTCGACAATGTTGGCGATGTGGTCGACGAAACGTCACCCGGGTCCGCCGGTACGGACACGGTTCAGACGACGCTTGGCAACTACACGCTGGGCGCCAATGTCGAAAATCTCTCCAAGACCGGTGCCGGCGCGATGACCGGTGTCGGCAACGCCCTTGCCAACGCGATGCTTGGCAACAACGGGGCGGATACGCTTTCCGGCGGTGACGGCAACGACACGATCGACGGCGACGACGGCGACGACAAGTTGCGCGGCGGTGCCGGCGACGACACCTTCAACGACAACAGCGGCAACGACGTCTATGCCTATGACACGATCAACTTCGGCAACGACACGATCAACAGCTTCGACGCCAACGCGGCCGGGGGCCAGGACCTCATCGATCTGAGCGGCCTGGGTATCACCGCAGCGAACTTTGCGACGCGCGTGCTCGAAACACGCGTGGTCGTTCCCGGAACGGATGATACGTTGCTGACCATCCGCGACGCGACCGGCACGGCGACGATCGGCACGATCCTCGTCGACGCCGTCGATCCCAACGACATCAGCATCGCCGATTTTATCCTCGCCGACACGCCGGCTCCCGCCGCCATCAATGGCAGTGGCACAGGTAACACTCTGACCGGGTCGGTCTTCGCCGATCAGATCAACGGCCAGGGCGGCAACGACACGATCAATGCCGGTGCCGGGGATGACACGATCACCGTCGACGTCGGCGAGGGTCGCGACTTCATCAACGGTGAAAGCGAAGACGCCAACGGCGATACGGTCGTGATCAACGGCGACGCCACCGCTGAAGTCTTCCGCATCTACACCCGCGCCGAATGGGGAGCCGTCGCTGGCAACAATCTCAACAACCTCAATGCGGCGACGGAAATCGTCGTCACCCGCGGTGGCACGAACTTCGCCTCGGTCATGGCCGAACTCGCCGACATCGAAGAAATCGTCGTCAACACGGGCGCCGGCGCCGACACGGTTCTGACGATTGGCGACTTCTCGTCGACTGGGCTCAGCGTCAATACGATCACGATCAACGGTGATGAGGGCAACGACACGGTGGACTTCACCGCACTGCAGTCGGCGCACCGCATCTTCTTCCGTTCCAATGGCGGCAACGACACGATCGTCGGTAACCTGCGACCGCAGGACGTGGTGCAGGTGGCGCCGGGAACCAACATTTCCGACTACACCATGACCACCAATGCGAACGGCACGAAGACGTTTTCGAACGGCACCCATTCGATCACCTTCACCGGTTCGGTCCCGCCGCAATTCCAGAACACGCCTCCGTCGCAAGGCAACGATGAGGGCGTCTCGGGCCACTTTGAATATACCGCGAATGACCTTGCGGGTCTGAAGAACCTCGTCAACGGGCTGCGGGCCTTCGACGAGAATGATGACGGCGAGGGTTTCACCGGCGTTCGCACGCTCTCCGGACACGGCAACAACGAAGAAAATCCGGAATGGGGTTCCGCGGATACGCCGTTCATCCGCATCACCAATTCGCACTACGGCGCCTATGACGCGGCCACCGGGAACAATCACATCAACCCGATCTTTGCCGGGCTCGATCCGCGCGACATCAGCAATATCCTCGGCAGCCAGGAGGCCGACCTGCCGAAGAACGAAAAGGATGCCAACATCTTCTTCATGGCCTTCGGCCAGTACTTCGACCATGGCCTCGATTTCCTCGGCAAGGGCGGCAATGGCACGATCCAGATCGGTGCGGCGGGCGGCGGTGCTCCGGGATCGGGCAATCCGGCGGACCTGACCCGGGGCACAGTCGTTTCCTATGACAATGGCGTCCCGCAGCATCTCAATAAGACCTCCGCATTCGTCGACCAGAACCAGGCCTATGGCTCGAACGAGCTGGTTGGGCAGTTCCTTCGCGAAGGTAATGGATCCGGCGGGCTCGGCGCACATCTCCTGGCGGGTGCGAACGATCCTTCGAACGGCAACTTCAAGCTCTTGCCGACGCTGCGCGAACTGATCCTGCACCACTGGGAAAACAACACCGTCTTCCACTCGGCCTCGCTGCCCGGTGGCCAGGTGAGCTTCCAGAGCTACTACGCGGGTCTGGTGACCAATGGTGTGATCAACCAGGCAATGCTGCCGGCCATGACGTCCAACTTCATGGGCAGCACACATGCGTTGCTTCTCGACGCCAACCCCTTCATCAGCGCGCTCGATCACTATGTGGTCGGCGACGGTCGCGGCAACGAGAACTTCGCACTGACCTCAATGCACACGATCTGGGCCCGCAACCACAATTTCCATGTGGAAGGTCTGGAAGCCGCCGGCTTCGATGGAACGGCCGAAGAGCTCTACCAGGCCGCAAAGATGATCAACGAGGCGGAATATCAGCGCGTAGTCTTCGACGAGTTCGCGGAAATGCTGATCGGCGGTATTCGCGGCCTCGGCACCCATGGCTTCGAGGAGTACAATCCCGACGCGTCGGCTGGCATCTCGCATGAGTTCGCGGCTGCGGTCTATCGCGTCGGACATTCGCTGATCGGTCAGACCATGACGGTCATAGGCCCGGATGGGCAGCCGAAGCAGGTGGCCCTGTTCGATGCGTTCCTGAACCCGACGAACGAAGCCGGCGCCTTCACGGCCCCGCTGCCTCCTGGATACGTCCCGCAACCCGGCTACGAACAACTCGGCGTCAACGCCATTCTCGGTGGTACCATCGCCCAGGCCGCCGAAGAAGTGGACTTCAACATCGTCGATGCCGTGCGCAACGATCTCGTTCGCATCAGCGCCGACCTGTTCTCGTTCAACGTGGCTCGCGGTTGGGATGTCGGGCTTGGCACGTTGAACCAGATCCGCATGGATCTGGCAGCATCCCAGGATCCCTATGTCAGGGAAGCCCTGAGCTATGCCGGCAACCTTTCGCCCTATGCCTCCTGGGACGATTTCCAGGTCCGCAACGGGCTTAGCAACACCATCATCAACCAGTTCAAGCAGGCCTATCCGGATCTCGTGCTGCAGTCTCAGGACATCGCCGCGTTCCAGGCGATCAACCCGGGCATCCAGGTCGCGATCCAGGCCAACGGAACCGGAGTGGTCAAGGGCATTGACCGGGTCGATCTCTGGGTCGGCGGTCTTGCCGAGAAGCATATCAACGGTGGCATGGTCGGCCAAACCTTCTGGATCGTGCTGCACGAACAGTTCGACCGCCTGCAGGAAGCCGATCGCTTCTACTACAGCAGCCGGTTCGACAACTTCGACTTCTATGAAAACATCATCGACGGTCAGGACTTTGCCGACATCATCGCACGCAACACCGGCATGACCGATCTTCCGGAGCGCATCTTCGAGACCAATGGGCTCGATGACGAAGACGACGATGATGGCGATCCTGTTGGCGGCGGCGACGACGATGAGGATCCGGTCGGCGGCGATGGCGACGATGACGATGACGATGACGATGACGGCGCTGGCTCTGGCGATGATGATGGTGACGGTGAGGGTTCTGGTTTGCCGTTGCCGGTTGCGGCTCGGACGGTTGTCGGG
>NZ_JAEPRP010000138.1:0-19971 GCF_016652895.1 Ensifer sp. SSB1 | reverse complement strand
ACGGGGCGTGTCGACGAGGCGGTCGCGCTAGCCCATGTGCGGCTGAAATCGCATGGTGACTTCTTGCGGCTTGCCGAAGCCGTCGCTGCTGTCGGCCACTTCGAAACGGCGATCGACCTCGGTGCATGGGGCCTGTCGCGAGAGGGGCTCGGCGAAGGTGAAGAAAATTGGCGTCACAGGACGGGCAGGGCATTGCTGGCACGTTGGCTGCGCCAGGCGGCGCATGAGGCGGGCAACCGGGATATGATGCTCAGGGCAGCGCGCGTAGCCTTCGAAGAGAGCCTTGCACGTGACGATTTCCGCATGGCCGAGAAACTTGCCACTCCGTTGGACTGGCCGAAATTGCGCGAGATGCTGCTCGCGGCGCTGATGGCGGCACCTTACGCCCATGAGCGGATCGAAATCCTGCTCGACGAGGACTTGGTCGCCGAGGCCGTTGCTGGCATTAACCTGGATGAAACCCGTTTCTTCAGTTCGCGTGACCAGACGCTGGCTCGGCTTGCTGAAAGGGCATTGGTGGGTCACCCCGATTGGGCGATTGTCCTTGCATGCCGCATGGCCGATCCGATCATGTCTGAAGGAAGATCAAGTCGCTACGAGAGGGCCGCGCAGTGGCTCGGCATTGCCGCGCGCGCCCATAAGGTTTGCGGACGGTCCGACGAGTGGCTTGCGCACCTTGATGGGCTCGTCGAGCAGCACCGGCGCAAGCACAAACTGCGACCGCTACTGGAAGCGCTGCGGCGTACGGCCAGGTGAAGAGTGCATCCCCCCTTTGGCAATCTGCTTCAGTAAGTGAATATCGCGGTGCAGGCTTTCGTCCAGCGACCGCGAAAAGCAAATCTGGCAGGGCGATTTGAAGTCTAGGGGCCAAACTACGCCCTCTTGGGTGCCACGAAGCTTCTCGAAGAAGTCCGGTGCATACGCGAATTGACGATGCTTGCCACGCCCTTCGAGTGGTCAGAGACCAAGGCTTGCCCCGACTATCCCCACGCCGCTGCCGTTGTTAGTGTCGCAAAAAATCCACTACGTTTCAGGTTTTCGCTGCTCCGGGCTTAATCTTAGGCGATCGAAAACGTCCGGGCAGAACTCAAACTGCCTCGCAGTTCCTCGTCCCATCGAGTTCTTCACAATCGTTTCGGTCAATATGCCTCGCTCAATGAGAGGATCAATCGACTCGGCCACCGCATTGCGTGTCAGCCCGGTAATTTGGCATATATTTGAAAGCGTTAGCTTCTCGTGGTTTTGATGCATCATATAGAGCACCGTCATCATCCCGACCTGCTTCAAACGCGATTGCGGCGTTTCTCCCTCAACCGGTTTGTCGAAAACTTCTTGCAAAGCGTAGGCCGAAAACAGCTGGCTCTGCCAATGAGCATTGAGTGCGCTTGTCATTTTTTAAACTGTCATATATATGATTGTAAAACGCGTCGCGAAATTGCGCCGCTTGTTAGGATTGCCCTCTATCGGGTCAGTGAAGGGTGGTGGTCATGAATATGTCTCTTACACGGGCATTGGTCGCTGCAGCCAGTCTAGCGCCATTCTGTCTTGTTTTCGACAGTAAAGCGCGAGCGGCTGAATGGGGTTGCCAAGTTATCCTGTGCCTATCCAATCCGAACGGTCCGACGCAATATGCGGAGTGCCGGCCCCCAATCCACAAGCTCTGGCGCGCGCTTGCAAAAGGGCGCTCGTTTCCCACCTGCAGCGGCATTGGGTTCCAGGCCTCGCGTCCCCGATTTGACCCCTATTACTGCAATGACGGTTATCGCCTGGCAACGCGGTATGGAGATCGCGGGCTCGAAGCGAACTGTGTCTCGACCACGCCCCAGCCTGTCTCGAACGCTGAATGCTATTCCAACGATGGTCGGGTCACCTCGTCGGCAGCGTGGCGGCAGAGAGACGGCCGGACGCGGTGCCAACGCTATGTGACGACGCGACCGAACGTCCGACCGCAACCCCATTACATCGACGTGACCATTGACGGTGTTGGCAAGCAACGAGTGTGGTACTGACATGCCTGTTGCCTTCCTCGAACTGGCGCAAACGTGCGCGCCCATGGTTGCAGCCGAGACACTCGCCGCCATTGTCACCCTTGAAAGCCGGCTCGAACCCTTCGCCATCCGGGTCAACAGCGGCGCACCGCTCTCGGAGCAGCCCACTACCAAGGTGGAGGCGATCGAAATCGCCACGTCATTGGTAGCCGGTCGGCAGGACATCCAGCTCGGTCTCGGCGGCATCGGCATGGAAGAACTCCGGACGCTGAAGCTCTCGATTTCAGACGCCTTCGACCCATGCCTCAACGTTCGCGCCACGGCGACGCTGCTGGACGGATATTTCCGGCTGGCGGTGAGAGCCGGGGCGGACCCGACCCGGGCCGAACAGGTGATGCTGCAGTCCTACTACGGACGAGGCGATCCCTCCATCGGCACAATGGTCAAGTACGACGAGCAGGTCCGACGCGAAAGAAGCCGGCTCGCCAGAACCATCACGACTCTCATGATCGGAGATGGCGGGCAGGAGAGGGGGCGGAATGAAGCGCCTCTTGTCCAGGCGATCGTCGATGCCCGCAAGGACGAGGCCCAAGCTGATCAAACGGTGTCGGTGCCGCCTTGGGATGTTTTCAGTGCGAGACGGAGGTCCTCCGTCCTCGTGTTTCAGAACAGCCAAATGGAGCAAAGTGAATGACCATCAGTTCCCGTATCCGACCGAACGCCGCATCCGCTGTCATGGCAGCGGTCATTGTGGCAACCATGGTCGAGCCCGCCTTCGCACAGGCCGCCGGCATCGAGACGGTGCTGCAAAACATCGTCGACATGCTGACCGGCAACATCGCCAAATTGCTCGCCGTCATCGCGGTGATTGTGATCTGCATTGCCTGGATGTTCGGCTACATGGATCTGAGGCGCGCAGGGTTCTGGATCATCGGCATCGGCGGCATCTTCGGCGCTACCGAACTCGTGAACACCATCGTCGGAAGCTGACCCCATGGCGAGTTCGCGGCCAATCCTTGAGGAAGACACGCTGTTCATCGCCTGCACTCGGCCGGCGATGATCGCTGGCGTGACGATGGAAGCCATGGGCATGAATATTATGCTGACGACCACTCTCCACATCGTCACAGGCTCGGTCGCCTATGCGCTCGTCGGCGTCGTCTTCCATCTGCTGTTCAGCGCACTCGTCAAACACGACCACAACATGTTCCGCATCTTGCTGGCCTGGGTGGAGACACGCGGCCGGTCCCGCAACAGCGGCTATTGGGGCGGAGCGACGCTTGCACCGCTAAAGCTCGCCCGCAAATACGACGAAAGGGACCTCGGACTTGCCTAACCTCGCCACACTCAGATCTCGTGAACTCGGTCCTGAGACCTTCATCCCCTACGTCCGCCACGTCGACGAGTCGACAATCGCGCTCGATTCCCGGGCACTGATGGTGATGATCGCGCTAGAGGGGGTATCCTTCGAGACGGCGGACGCCCTCGACCTGAATGCTCTCCATCGCGACCTCAACACGCTCTATCGGAACATCGCAGACGAGCGGCTCGCCTTGTGGACCCATCTTATTCGCCGCCGGGATGGCGACTATCCCGTGGGCACTTTCGCGACCGCCTTCTCTACCGCGCTGAACGACAAATACCGCGAGCGCATGGTGGGCGAGGATCTGTTCCGCAACGATCTCTATCTTACGATCCATTGGTCTCCGGCACGCGACCCGGCCGACAAGGCAGCCGCGCTCTTGTCGCGCCTGCGGCGGTCCCATCGGGCGGGTGTCGAACTGGATGAGGAGGCACTCAAGCAGCTTCGAGACAAGGTCTGCGACGTCACGGCGGCGTTGAAACGCTTCGATCCCCGCGTCCTATCGCTCTACGAGCATGAGGGCCTGATCTTCTCGGAGCCGAGCGAGGTGCTGCACCAGCTCGTCGGCGGCCGGCGAGAGCCGGTTCCACTGACGGAGGGGCGCATCGCCTCGGTCGTCTACTCCGACCGGGTCATCTTCGGTCGCGAGACGATCGAGATTCGCCACGAGGCCGAAAGTCGCTTTGCCGGCATGCTGAGTTTCAAGGAATATCCGGCCCGCACCCGGACCGGCATGCTGGACAGCGTGCTCACCAGTCCTTTCGAAGTTGTTCTGGCGCAATCCTTCTCCTTCGTGTCGAAGGCGGACGCCCGCGTCATCATGGGCCGCAAGCAGAACCAGATGGTCAGCAGCGGCGACAAGGCGTTCTCGCAGATCGAGGAGCTCGACGAAGCGATGGACGCTCTGGAGTCCAATCGGTTCGTACTTGGCGAACACCACCTGACGCTTGCCGTCTTTGCTCGGTCGGTGAAGGAACTGACCGACAATCTCGCCAAGGCACGCGCCAGTCTGACCAGTGGTGGCGCAGTTCTTGCGCGTGAGGATCTCGGCCTTCAGGCTGCCTGGTGGGCGCAGTTGCCAGGCAACTTTCGCTATCGCGCCCGGTCTGGCGCGATCACGTCCCGCAACTTCGCGGCGCTCGCGCCATTTCACTCCTACCCGATCGGTCAGAAGGACAGCAATGAATGGGGACCCGCCGTCGCCCTTCTCAAGACGGCGTCGCGGTCACCGTACTACTTCAATTTTCATTATGGCGACCTCGGCAACACCTTCGTCTGCGGACCGTCCGGTACCGGCAAAACCGTGCTTTTGAACTTCATGCTGTCGCAGCTGGAGAAGCATGACCCTCATGTGGTGTTCTTCGACAAGGACAGGGGAGCCGATCTCTACGTGCGCGCCGCCGGCGGCACCTATCTGTCGCTCAAGAATGGTGTCCCGACCGGCTGCGCTCCCCTGAAGGCACTTGAACTGACGCCGGAGAACAAGGTGTTCCTCACGCGCTGGGTCGGCAGGCTTGTCGGCTCGGCGATACGGGAAATTACTGTGACCGAACTCCGCGACATCGCCTCCGCAATTGATGGCCTTGCCGACTTGCCGGTCGAGCGTCGCACAATTGGCGCGCTGAGGACCTTCTTGAACAACACTGATCCGGAAGGGATCGCGGCTCGGTTGCGTCGTTGGGAAAGAGGAGGTCCGCTTGGTTGGGTCTTCGATAACATCGTTGATCACATTGGCATCGACGATTTCGGCGCCAGCGGCAAGTTCGTCGGCTATGACATGACCGACTTCCTCGATAACGAAGAAATCCGCACGCCCCTGATGGCCTATCTCTTCCATCGAGTCGAGCAACTGATCGATGGCAGGCGCATCATCATCGTCATCGATGAGTTCTGGAAAGCACTTCAGGACGAAGGGTTTCGCGACCTTGCCCAGAACAAGCTCAAGACGATCCGTAAGCAGAACGGCCTCATGCTTTTTGCTACCCAAAGTCCTCGCGATGCGATCGTATCACCGATCGCACACACGATCATCGAGCAATGCCCGACGCAGATCTTCCTCCCGAATGCTCGCGGCAACCACGCCGACTATGTCGACGGCTTCAAACTCACCGAGCGAGAATTCGAACTCATCGCACGCGAGCTCTCCGTTGAGAGCCGCCGATTCATATTGAAGCAAGGGCATAACAGCGTCGTCGCCGAACTGAACCTCGCCGGTTTCGACGATGAGCTCGCCATCCTCTCCGGCCGTACCGCGAATGTCGAACTCGCCGATGCCATCCGCGCGGAAGTTGGCGACCGGCTTGCGGATTGGCTTCCGATTTTTCAGCAAAGAAGGAGTATGAGCTAATGACATTCAATCGAATTCACGGCGCGGCGATAGCCGCCGCGCTCATCCTTTCCGCCGGCACGGCAGCCGGACAAGGAATCCCGGTGATCGACCGAACCGCGATCGCCAAGCACCTTGAGAGCATTGCGCAACTGAAAGCCCAGCTCGATGCGCTCAACCAGCAGATCGAGCAGGCGCAGAACCTCTACGGCTCGCTCAACAAGATCACCGACATGGCGGACGTTGCCGCCGTCTTGAACGATCCTGCCGTCCGAAAGGCACTGCCTCAGGATTTTGACGCCATCGAGGTGCTATTCAAGGGCAATGGCACGGGCGTGTTCGGTGATACGGCCTCAAAATTCCTTGACGGGAATTCGGCCTATCGGACCAACGCAGATGACTTTTACGCGCAGGAACTTTCGCGCATCCAGAACAAGAATGCCGGGCAGATGAGCCTAGCGCAGCATATCTACGACGCAGCGGCTAAGCGCGTTGGGGGCATTGACCAACTGCGAGAGAAGATTTCGACGGCGGGTGACGCCAAGGACATTGCCGACCTTCAGGCGCGACTTCAGGCTGAAACGGCCTTCCTCCAGACTGATATACTGCGCATGGAGGCCCTGCGGATGGTGCAGCAGGCCCAGGCCCAGCTTGACGAGCAGCGCAAGGCGGAAGATTGGCGCCGACGCTTGGACGCAATGGGGGCGGCACTGCAATGAAGAGGTATGTCGTTCTTTTCGCTGCCCTATTGGTCAGCTGCTCCGAGCAAGCCGAGCGAACCTACACCGTCGATGAACTCCTTGCAGATGAGTCTCTGCTATCCGAAATCATCGCGACGTGCCGCAACAACCCTGGTGAATTAGGCAATACGCCGAATTGCCAAAACGCAGCGGCCGCAGACTTCAAGGCCCGTCTTAAACGGATGTGAAGGGCACTTGGAGGTTGAGGCATGTATCAGGTGTTCGCCTTCGTCGACGAGCAGTTCAAGTCACCGCTGGAGACCTTTATTTCCGACGGGACCGCAAACGTCTCCGAGTGGATCTCGGGCCCTCTGACTGCAGCGATTACGCTCTATGTTGTGCTCTATGGTTACCTCGTGCTCCGCGGTTCGGTCCAAGAGCCTATCCTTGACTTCGCCTATCGAGCGATCAAGCTCGCCATCATCGTCGTGCTGGTGAAAAACGGGAGCGAGTACCAAACCTATGTCGCAAACATCTTCTTCGACGTGTTGCCACGGGAGATATCGCAGGCGCTGAACACGGGAGCAGCCCCAAGTGCGTCGACCTTCGACAACTTGCTCGACAAGGGCCACGCGTCTGCTAAGGAGATCTGGGCCCGCGGCTCCTGGCCGGTCGATATCGTGACCGGCATTGGGGGCATAATGGCCATTGGCGCAAGCTTCATTGTTGCGGCGATCGGCTATATCGTCTCGCTTTATGCCCGGCTGGCACTCGCCATCGTGCTCGCGATTGGGCCGATCTTCGTAGCACTCGCCATGTTCCAGGCGACGCGGCGCTTCACCGAGGCCTGGCTGGGACAGCTTGCAAGCTTCGTGATCCTCCAGGTCCTAGTCGTCGCCGTCGGTTCACTGCTGATCACCTGCATAGACGCGACCTTCACGGCAATTCAAGGATATAGCGACGTACTGATGCGTCCAACGGCGCTCTGCGCGATCTGCCTCGCCGCCCTCTATGTCTTCTACCAGCTTCCCAACATCGCGTCGGCGCTTGCCGCCGGCGGCGCGTCGTTGACCTACGGCTACGGCGCGGCCCGCGACGCGCATGAGAGCACGCTCGCCTGGGCGGCTTCGCATAGTTTCGGTGCCGCCGGCCGCGGTATTCGCGCGGTCGGGCGGACGTTCAGGTCGAAGAGTGCCGGATCATGATGATATTTGCAGATAGGCGACTTTCCAATGAATAGAACTCTTCCGCTCTTGTGCATGGCCGTGATCTTAAGCGCATGCGCATCCATGAACTATTCGCTTCCGAAATGCGACGGCTATTCGCGCCGGCCGCTCAATCGCACGATATGGCAATGGGAGGACAATAAGGGTATCAAGCAGGAACACGCCGCCGATGCGCAGCATGTAATCTCGTCACGTTTGGTGGCTGCCTATGCCAACGAAGGGAAGGAGCCGCCGGCCTTTGCCCAATACGGCTCCAGCGCTTCCTATCGTCCTTGCGAAGGATGACGCCATGCTTTCGCAGGATGAACTCAGGTCATACTTCGACAAGGCGCGACGTTTTGACCAGGAACGCATGATCCAGGTCGAGCGCTCGGCGCGCATCGCCTGGTCCATCGCCATCGTGGCCGGCGTCCTTTCTGGCGCATCAATCTTCGCCGTCGCCGGCCTCACGCCGTTGAAAACGGTCGAGCCATTTGTGGTGCGGGTCGACAATTCGACTGGCATCGTCGACGTCATCTCGGCGCTGACATCGACGGCCGGCACCTATGACGAGGCCGTGACCAAGTACTTCGCCGCGAAATACGTCCGCGCGCGGGAGGGTTACGTCTGGAGCGAGGCGGAGGAGAATTTCCGCACCGCAGCCTTGCTGTCGACCCCGCCGGAGCAAGCACGGTTCTCGGCGCTCTATCGCGGTAGCAATCCGGAGTCGCCGCAGAACACCTATGGTCGCGGCGCCACTTCGCGCATCAACATCGCCTCGATCTCACTGATCAATCCGCATGTCGTATCCGTCCGCTACATGCGCACCATCACCCGCGGGGAGGAGGTCCGGACGACGCATTGGGTCGCAACGGTCACTTTCTCTTATGTGAACGCGCCGATGTCATCGACCGACCGGCTTATAAACCCGCTCGGTTTCGCCGTCAGCGAATACCGGGCCGATCCGGAGGCGATCAACTGATGAGGACCGTAATCATCTTCGCACTTCTTCTCGCTGGTTCGGCTTCTTCGGCGCATGCCCTAGAAATCCCTCGCGGGGCGTCGCAGGACAGCCGTGTTCGCTTTGTCGACTACCAGCCCTATAACATCACTCGCATCATCGGTTCATTGCGTTCTTCGGTGCAGGTGGAGTTCGCGGCCGACGAGGAAATAGCGCATGTCGCGCTTGGCAATAGTGTGGCCTGGGAGGTCGCGCCGGCGGGCAACATCCTGTTTCTCAAGCCGCGGGAAAATCAGCCGGTCACCAATATCTCTGTCGTAACCACGCGGCGTGACGGATCGAACCGAAGTTACCAGATGGAACTGACAGTGCGGGATGGGAAGGTGGAAGTGGGCGAGAATACCTACTTCTACGTCAAGTATCGCTATCCGGCAGATGAAGTCGAACGGCGGCGCCAGGCGGCCGCGGCACGAGCGCGAGCCGCGCAGGCCAAGGAGACTGACAGCGTGTTAGCGATGCATGAGGCCTATGGCCCGCGAAACTGGCGCTACTCGGCGCAAGGCTCCCAGGCACTGGAACCGCAATCGGTCTATGACAACGGCAAGATCACGACCTTCGCCTTTATCGGCAATCAGGAAATGCCCGCCATCTACGTCGAAAACTCGGATGGAAGCGAGAGCCTGGTGCCCAAATCCATCGACGGCAACCTCGTCCTAATCCACGCGATTAGCAGGAAGTTCATCCTGCGGAGGGGACGGGACGTACTCTGCGTCTTCAACGAGGCCTATGACCGCGTCGGTATCAACCCGGACACCAACACGACCTCGCCGTCGGTCGAGCGGGTCGTTCGGACTGAAGCCGGTGCGGTGCAATAGGAGACTGTCATGGTTCAGGAAGATGAAAGCCGGATACCGGGGGAGCGCGCCGAAACGGTTCCCGGCAGGAGGATCGACAACAATCCCGGCTTGAAGCGCGGCGCGGTGGCGATTGCCGTTGTTGCCTTTGTCGTGTTCGCCCTGTGGTCGATAAGTGGCGAGAAGACGCCGGCGGACACAACGAGACCGGAGCGGGTTGTCATCCGGCAGACGACGAACTTCGAGCCGGCCAAGGAAAAGGTGCAGCCGGTCCAGCAAGTACCGGAAGTGAAGCTGCCGACCCCAGTCGCGCCCGAGGAGGGGAAGGAGGAAGATCCGCTGCTCGACTCGGCGCGTCGGGCACCCGTCATGGCCTTCAGCGGCGGGCAGAAGAACACGACGTCGCATCGCGACACTGCGGATCCGCCCATGTCCGGGGACAGCAATTTCGTGCCGCTCGATGGAAGCATGATGGGCCAGAACTCGGCCAACGCCGACGAGCAGCGGTTCAACGAGCTGCTACGGCCGACCGGGCTTGAGGGCTCGCGCGCCGGCACCCTCGGCAATCGGAACTTCATTGTTACGATGGGGACCTCAATACCGTGCATTCTGGAAACTGCACTAGCATCTGATCAGCCCGGCTTCACGAGCTGCGTGATCGCCCGTGATGTCCTCTCGGACAACGGCCGCGTCGTGCTTATGGAAAAAGGCACTCAAGTTCTCGGCGAGTATCGTGGCGGCCTTCAGCGTGGGCAGAAGCGCCTTTTCGTGCTCTGGAACCGCGCGAAAACCCCGAACGGCGTCATCGTCACCTTGGCCTCGCCGGCGACCGATGCGCTCGGCCGGGCGGGCGTGGACGGCTATGTCGACACGCATTGGTGGGAGCGGTTTGGAAGTGCGCTTCTCCTTTCCATCGTCGGCGACGCCGCGCGCTATGCCAGCAGCCGGTTGCAAGACAGTGACCTCGACGCTGAGAACACGACAAGCGCCGGCCAGCAGGCGGCCGCAATCGCTGTCGAGCAATCAATCAACATTCCTCCGACGCTCAACAAACACCAGGGCGAACTCGTCTCGATCTTCGTGGCGCGTGATCTCGATTTCTCCGGTGTCTATAGGCTGCGCGTGACCGAACCGCGGAACAAGGTCCTCGACCGGGCGGCGCTGAGGGATTTCAGCCCGCAGTCGACTCTCGTGACGAAGTAGGGCAGGGGGTGATGATCGAAGGCCCTGACGCAGCGGTCGTTCGTGAGCTGCTGTCTCCGTTCGCGCCGTTCCTGAATGACAAGTCGCTCTACGAAGTGATCGTCAATCGGCCCGGGCAGGTGCTGACAGAAGGCGCCAGTGGTTGGCGGACCCATGATCTGCCGGCGCTATCCTTCGAAAAGTTGCTGCGCCTTGCCCGGGCCGTGGCGAGTTTCTCCCATCAATCCATCGATGAAACGCGACCGATCCTGTCGGCAACCCTGCCGGGGGACGAACGAATCCAGATCGTCATTCCGCCCGCGACCACCAGGAACACCGTCAGCATCACCATCCGAAAGCCATCCTCGGTAACGTTCACGCTCGACGACCTGGAGGAGAGAGACTTTTTCTCCGAGACGCGAGCGGCCAGCGACGGCACCGCGACGCAGGACCAGGATTTACTGGCGCTATACCGTGCCGGCCGCTTCAAGGAGTTTCTGCGCGAAGCCGTCATCGCTCGAAAGAACATCATCATCTCCGGTGCAACCGGATCAGCCAAGACGACACTGTCGAAAGCATTGATCAAGCATATTCCAAATCATGAGCGGATCATTTCGATCGAGGACACTCCCGAACTGGCTATTCCGCAGCCCAACCACGTACGCCTTTTCTATTCGAAGGGTGCTCAAGGACTCTCGGGTGCAGGCCCAAAGGACCTACTAGAATCCTGTCTCCGGATGCGGCCGGACCGAATTCTGCTGCAGGAACTGCGCGATGGCACGGCATTCTACTACATCCGCAACGTCAATTCCGGTCATCCGGGATCGATCACCACCGTTCATGCCGATTCGGCCAAGCTCGCCTTGCAACAGTTGACGCTTCTTGTGAAGGAATCCGAAGGCGGACGTAATCTGGATCGTAAAGACATCGACAGCTTGCTGAGGGTATCGATCGACGTCATCGTCCAATGCAACCGAAAGGATGGTCGGTTTCGCGCAACCGAAATCTACATCACGCCTAACGGATGACCCGATGCCACGGGAGCTTGGGGGTGGCGCGACGTCAATCTGTGCAATGCGCAGTAACGCCTCGAAGGTCTCCACAATGGTGTCGAGTTCGAATGAAAGGCGGGCGTTGAATCGCCATGGGCCAGACATCATTCGCACGGTGAGATCGATCGGATATTCGCTGGAAGCGAACCCTTCTGCACCTGAAAAGTAGTTGCCTCTCCGGTGCCGCTGTCTTGTTGTGAAGGCGTACCTCGCCCCCAGATAGTCTGACAACATTTCCACCGGTTCACGACGATTGAGATGCCGAATGGAGCGAGGCGTATTCCCGAAAACAAGAAGGGTGGATCAATCAGATCATTAAAAACCCCTTTGATGGTTGCATAAAGCGACAAAGTGCTATCAAGCCCACAGCAAAGGGGTCCATCAAGTGGATTTGACGATCGAGACGTTCTGGCAGGGAGATTGGCGGCCGAGTGCGCGCATCACTGCTCGAAGAAGAAAGGGGCCATCTCGGTCCTTCTGTCGTCGAGTGCGACCTTGACTACTTCATTGCATTCGCCGCGGCAGACCGCAACGCCTACGGAGAGGTCCATGACGGCCGCGCGCTTCCCGTCCGATATCCGGTCGATTTGGAGAACCGGTACCTCCCGACCTGGCCGCCGTTTCTACTGGACTTAATGCCCCAGGGCCACGCGCGCCGGAAACTGGCGGAGCACATGCGGCTGGGTGTTGACGATCGCGCATCGGACGTTCCGTTGCTGATGCGTGCGGCCGGCCATCCGATCGGAAACATCCGCGTCCGCGAAGCCGTTGTCGCCGAGCGGGAGCGCTTGGCTGCGGTACAGCGAGCAGGAGCACGGAAGACGATATCCTCGGCAGGACCGAACGGTTTATCGAAGTCGTGGATCGGTTCGGAATGATCGCGTCGGGTTCGAGCGGACTTCAAGGGGAATGGCCCAAGGTTGCGCTGACGATGGCTAACGATGGCCTCTACTACGCTGACGCGTTCGTTCAAGACGAGGAGGCAGTCCGTCATGTCATCGTGAAGCTCCTCAGGAGCCGTGAAGAGCGTGACCGGTTGATCCTCGAAGCAGAGGCCGGATACTCTGTCATCGCCCGTGAACTCGGCCTCAAAGTTCATGAGCCGTCGACATACACAGAGGGCGTTCTCATGATCCCCCGGTTCGACCGCAAGATCACGGATGGAGCGACGGTTCGATACGGTCAAGAGAGCATGGTATCTGCAATCGGCGTCGCGGCGTACGGACGCCTGGCGAACCATGAGGACTATATCGATGTCCTCCGGAAATATTCGTCCGATCTATACGGTGACTTCGCCGAATACGTGAAGCGCGACATTGCCAATCAGGCATTCGGAAATCCGGATAATCACGGTCGGAACACCGCGATCTCGAAAGGGCCGCTGGGCGGCGTGTCGATCGCCCCGCTATACGACTTCGCTCCGATGCGGCTCGCTGTGGAGGGGATCTCGAGATCGACACGTTGGGCAGCCATGCGGGACACGCACCGCGACACGGCGCCAGACTGGGCCGAGGTGTGCCGAGCCGTATTTCCCGAAAGCCTTGAGATCGCTGAGAGACTGCTGGATGAGATTTCCGATTTTTGCGAGCGATTGATCGGCGTGGTCAATCGTATCTACGAATTCGGGATTCCGCAGGAAGTCGTCGACCGGGCGATGCAAACGCGGCCGCCATTGCCAAGAGCGTTATCGGCGCGCGCGGGTGAACGACCACGCCGAGGGTATGGGGAGCCGGACATGCCAAGGTGGAAGAAACCGACGAAGGAGGAGATCAGTGTGCTCCGCGCCCGCCTGCGTGAAAAGGCTGCGTCCGGGGAGCTTCGCTTCCCGGACGGGGTGGTTGAGATCCGTAAATCGCTCGGACTGACACAAGAGCAATTCGCAACGCTCACTGGGGTTACCAAGCGGCAGGTCGCGGAGATCGAAACGGGGAAAGCCAATCCAACCGTCGAAACACTCCAGAGGATCGGTAGTCTGTTCGGCTTTTCCGTGGGCTTTGTTCCGCGGGGCGCGTCCGAAAGCGGTGGCCTGAAAGGGCCGGCGCCAAGGATGTAGCCGCGGGGGCTACATGAGCCCGCGTTTCTCACTCGAAATTCACCAGCTGACCTTGATCGGTAAGAGCCGCCACTGGCGCTGCGTTCTTGGCCCCACAAAGGGTAGGGCGATGATCGAGGGGGCCTAACGGCGCGACCGTGCGTTGGAGACCTCGACCTATCCGTTGGGTGTTGCGCGCATTGCCAAACCGCGCGCCGCGCCCGATAAACATTCAATGCTGGCCAGTGATTTAAGGAATGTGCTTGAGGAGCTTTACAAGGCTGGTGCCTATCGGGTGCCGGCAGACGAAATCTATTGGCCGTAGGAACTGCATGCGGCGGTCTTTCGCGCCCTCAACATGCAATATATTTCCCGCAGAGAAGTAGATGGCGGCGATGTCGAATCCTCGCTGACGCAAGCCGGCTACGAGGCGATCGATGCCGAGGTGCCCTGGTCCCACATCCTGCGCCGGCGACTGCGAGATTTCTTCCCTTTCGTCAAATCTCGCTAAGCGAGCTCACCAAGGCCAAGACCTTGGCGATCTCGCGATCGCGGACCTCTTTATCCTGGTGATGGCAAGGTATCCGTCAGGCGAACTCCTCACTTTGTCACTGAAGCCCGGAACCTTGATCGGGATCAAGGAACAAGCCTCTGCCGGCGCTAGGCTCTCTCCGGAACCTGGAAGAGGAGGATCCCATGTTTCGCAACATTCTTATACCCACCGATGGTTCACCCCTGGCAACAATCGCGGTCGACGCGGTTTGCTAAGGATAGCGGCGCAAGAGTCACTATTTTTGCCGTTACCGAGCCCTTCCATCTGTTTTCGGTCGAACCCGACCAACTGTCGGGACGCGCGAGGAATACGAAGCACTCGCCCGCAAGCATGCAACGGAAATGCTTATGGCTTTGGCGCACAAGGCAGAGGCGGCAGGCGTCGCGTGCCAGACCGCGCAGGTCAGCAGCAACGAAGTCTATCGGGCAATTATCGACCAAGCGACACTAAAAGATGCTGATCTCATCATCATGGCATCGCATGGTCGTAGTGGCGTCGGAAGCCTGATGCTGGGCAGCGTAGCCGCCAAGGTGCTGGCTCATTCGACGATACCGGTGTTGATCTATCGCTCGAAGAAATGACGCGACGTCGCTCTACGTGTCGTTATGCGTGCGCCGTTAGTGCGTTGAAAGCATTCAACGGACTGAGGAAGGGACACACTTTTGCAACATGGCTGCGGCCCGGCGATCTCCCGATCCCGAGCCGTGGCTTATGGCGCGCCTTAGGCGCGTTGAAGATCATTAGCCGCGGCGCGTGTCCGGGAAGCTCGCCGGGTCGATGCCGAGGGTGCGCAGGTCGCTTGCCTTCGGGCGGCGGTGACCTTCAACAGCGGCGGCGGCAGCGCTGGCAGCGCCGAGTACTGCGAACGCACGGCCGATGAAACCCTTGTGATAAGTTGTAGTTGACATCTTCTTGCTCGCTTTCGTTTTCTCTCTTATGAGCAAAAGATGGGATCTGGGCAGTCTTTTTGCAATGCACAATTGGACACGCCTGCCATGCAAAGCAAGCAGGCCCGCTCGATGTCAAACCGACCGGGCCTGCGGATTGGCCTTGGGAGGAGGCGCTATTGCGACAACTCCGAAAAGGGTTCTTCCGGAGTTGCGTTGTCTTGATGGCTTAGTCTTCGTTGGCCGCCAGCTGCGACAGCACCTCGCCGCGACCGCGGGCCCTGAGGATCAGCGGTATGATCAACGCTGCAGCGGCAATAGCCAGGAGCACAGCGGCAATCGGGGAGGTGAACAGCACGCTGAAGTCCCCCTGGCTGATGGCGAGTGCCCGGCGGAGCTGCTGCTCGGCCAGCGGGCCGAGGATCAGGCCGACAACGACGGGGGCAATCGGGTAGCCGAAGATGCGCATGGCGAAGCCGAGCAGGCCGAAAGCGAGCAGCATACCGAGTTCGTAAACCGACGGGTTGGCGCCGATGGTGCCGAGTGTCGCGAACAATAGGATGCCGGCATAGAGCCACGGCTTCGGGATCGTCAGCAGCTTCACCCAGAGACCGATCAGCGGCAGGTTCAGGACCAGCAGCATGAAGTTGGCAATGAGCAAGCTGGCGATCAGACCCCAGACCAGTTGGGGATTGGTGGCAAACAGCAGGGGGCCTGGCTGCAGGCCGTATTGCTGGAAGCCGGCCAGCATGATGGCTGCCGTTGCTGTTGTCGGCAGGCCGAGGGTCAAGAGCGGAACGAGCGTGCCGGCGGCAGACGCGTTATTGGCGGCCTCTGGACCCGCAACACCCTCGATTGCACCATTGCCGAACTCTTCGGGATGCTTCGTCAGGCGCTTTTCTGCTGCATAGGACAGGAAGGTGCCGATCTCGGCGCCGCCAGCCGGCATGGCGCCGATCGGAAAGCCGATGAAAGTGCCGCGCAGCCAGGGTTTCCAGGAGCGTGCCCAGTCCGTTGCATTCATCCAGACCGAGCCACGCACGGCCTCGACCTTATCAGGACCCTTGTCGCCCTGGGCGGCAATGAAGAGCGTTTCGCCGATGGCGAACATGGCAACGGCAAGGGTCGTGACTTCGATGCCGTCAAGCAGTTCCGGAACGCCGAAGGAAAGACGTGCCTGGCCGGTCAACTGGTCGATGCCGATGACGGAAAGGGCCAGGCCGACAAACAACGACGTTAGGCCGCGAAGCGTGGAATCGCCGAAAGCCGATGAGACGGTGACGAAGGCCAGCACCATCAGCGCGAAGTATTCGCGCGGACCAAAGACCAGAGCCAGTTTGACGATGTAGGGCGCGATGAAGGCGAGGCCGAGCGTGGCGATGAGGCCGGCGACGAAGGAGCCGATTGCGGCTGTCGCCAGCGCCGGCCCGCCGCGTCCGGCACGTGCCATCTTGTTGCCCTCGAGCGCAGTCACGATCGACGCGCTTTCACCGGGCGTGTTCAGGAGGATCGAGGTGGTCGAGCCGCCATACATGCCGCCATAATAGATGCCGGCGAACATGATGAGCGAGCCGCCGGGATCGAGACGATAGGTGACGGGCAAGAGCAGAGCCACGGTCAAGGCCGGGCCGATGCCGGGCAGAACGCCGACGGCGGTTCCGAGCGTGACGCCGATCAGTGCGTAGAGCAGGTTCATCGGCTGCGCAGCAACCAGCAATCCCTGCATCAGGAAATCAAAAGTAGCCATGGTCGTCGGCCCTCTTAGAAGAACAGGCGTTCAAGCGGCCCCGCGGGCAGCGACAGTTGCAGGAGCTTGGCGAAGATCACCCAAACGACATAGCAGATCGCGATGCCGACCGGGATTGAGAACCAGAGCTTGCGCTTGCCAAAGCCACGTGCGGTCAACGCGAACAGAATGCCGGTGGCGATCGAGAAGCCCGCGACGTTCAGCAGGAGCATCTGGGCAGCAAGGCCGCCGACGATCCAGATGACCGGAGCAACTTCCTGGTGTTCGCGTTCCGGAAAATCACCGCGAAACGCTTCGACCGCGGTCCAGATCGCGAGGCCGAGAAGACAGAATGCGATCGCATAGGGAACCGTCGTCGGTCCGACCTGGGAATAGCCGGCAGCGCCGGCCAAACGCGATACATCCCAGAAAATGAGCCCCGCGATTGCGGCGAGAGCGACCGCGATGAAGAGCGCCGCCCGATCCGGGCGACGCGTTGCGGTTGAAGGGTGATGCCCCTTGGTCATTTCACCAGTCCAATGTCCTTGAGAACACCTTCGGTGGCTGCAACGTCCTTGTCGAGCTGGGCGTTGAACGCGTCACCGGCGAGGTAGGTGTCCTGCCAACCTTTGGTCTTCAGGACTTCCTGCCAACCGGCGGACTTCGCGAGCTTTTCGATGTCAGCCGATACGGCAGCCTTCTGCTCGTCGGACAGGCCGGGAGCGGCAGCGACCATGCGCCAGTTCTCGACGACGACGTCGAGGCCGGATTCCTTCAGCGTCGGGGCTTCAACGCCCGAAAGGCGCTCGGCGCTCGATACGGCGAGCAGGCGAAGGGTGCCGGCCTTAACTTGCGATTCAAACTCGCCATAGCCTGAAATACCGGCCGTGACCTGGCTGCCGAGAATGGCTGCAAGAGCCTCGCCGCCGCCCGAGTAAGCGATGTAGTTGATCTTGGTCGGGTCGACGCCCGCAGCCTTGGCAATCAGGCCAACGGCGATGTGGTCGGTACCACCAGCCGAGCCGCCAGCCCAGGACACCGCACCCGGGTCCTTCTTCAGGGCTGCGACAAGGTCAGCCATCGACTTGATCTCCGAAGCAGCTGGAACGACGATCGCTTCGTACTCGCCGGTGAGGCGTGCAATCGGCGTGACGTCCTTGAGCGTGACCGGGGACTTGTTGGTCAGGATCGCGCCGACCATGACGTAGCCACCGACGATCAGGGCGTTCGGGTTGCCCTTCTGCTGGCTTGCAAACTGGGCAAGACCGATGGTGCCGCCGGCGCCCGGCACGTTCTGAACCTGAACGTTGCCGGAAATGCCTTCCTGCTGCATGACCGTCTGGAGCGAGCGAGCCGTCTGGTCCCAGCCGCCGCCCGGGTTTGCCGGTGCGATGATGGTGTAGTCAGCGGCAACAGCCGGCAGCGACATGGCGCCGGCAAGAATCGTTGCGAGGAAAAAGTGTTTCAAGGTCAGTCCTCCGTGAGGCGCGTTTTCACCGCGCACGTCGTTGCTGTGTGCGAGCGGGGAGACGGCGACGGGTTCTTTCGACCCTTGTCGCTTGACCAAGTTGGTGGCTTCCTCCCAGTCCGCAACCGGCGACCCGCCTCCACGGGTGCCAGTGACCCTAAGGCACCATAGAAAGCTGACATTTAGCTGACATCAAGCCCCGAATGCGCTTTTCGCGGGCTGGCGTTTACGAAATCTTAGGCTCTTGGCCGTGCCAACAAGCGGATAGCGTATCTCTGTCCGCCTGGATGATCGGCTTCGAAGTGATTGTGGCAGTGGACGAAGCGACGAATCGAAAGCCCGTGCTTCAGGATCCATTCCACGTATGCTGGCAGCGATATCGGGAGGACAGCAAGCTGTGGTAGTGTCGCGCCCGACCACCCCGAAGACCTGTTCGAAAGGATGGAGCAATGACCGGGACAGCCAACGCCGAAATCGCCAAGGCGAAATCGAAGAAACCCGCAGAGAGGGACGCCGCGCGAACGAGCGCGTCCATCAAAGAGACAGATGGGGGAAAGGATAAGGGACGGGCAGCCGCGGATCAGCCCAAGCTGCTCTCAGGCGGCAATCCTCAGATCGCCAAGGGTTACGGCGACGCGCCTGCGCAGGCCTACATCGCTGCCATGCCGGGCTGGAAGAGTGCCGTTGGACGCCATCTCGACGCGCTCATAATGAGCGCGGTTCCCAAAGCGCAGAAGGCCGTGAAGTGGAATTCGCCGCTCTACGGCATGGAGGACGGCGAATGGTTCCTTGGCGTGCACTGCTTTGCGAAATACATCAAGGTCGCATTCTTCAATGGCGCCTCTTTGAAACCGTTGCCGCCTGTCGAATCCAAGACGGCGAAGGCGCGCTATTTTCATATCCACGAAAAGGATGAAATCGACGAGGCCCAATTCAGGGATTGGGTGCAGCAAGCAAGCCAACTGCCAGGCGAACGCATGTGAACGGAAAACGCATGAACGGAAAATGCATGTGAACGGAAAAAGTCATTGGTATTGCGGCGAGCCGTGCACAAAAATCAGCCCTTAGGAACAAGGGATGGTATGGCGCGTAGCGTGTGGTACCGCACTGGAGATGATCGGATGAAAAAGGCGACGGAAACGATGACGAAAAATGATGCGGTTGCGGGAGAAGCCACCGCCTCCGAGCGGATCGACGCCAGAATAGCGGAACTGGGCGACTGGCGGGGAGAGATGCTTGCACGGGTGAGGCGGCTCATCAAGGAAGCCGATCCCGAGGTTGTCGAGGAATGGAAGTGGAGGGGTGTCCCTGTTTGGGAGCATGCTGGGATCATCTGCACTGGCGAGACCTACAAGACCGTGGTGAAGATGACCTTCGCCAAGGGCGCGTCACTCGAAGATCCCGCCGGTCTCTTCAACTCGAGCCTCGATGGCAACACCCGGCGGGCGATCGATATAAGCGAGGGTGGGGAGATCGACGAAGACGCCTTCAAGGTGCTCATTCAAGCGGCAATTCAGCTGAACCTTTCGGCGCAAGCTGCACGTGGCGGTCGGTCCCGCACGAGCTGAAGTTCCTATTTAGGGCGCCGCCGAATTGCCGCGCGCCCTGATTTCAGTGGAGCCTCAGGACCTCGTTCCATTTGGCGATCAGCCGCGAACGCTTCACCTGATCGAGATAGACCATCAGGCCGGGGC
>NZ_JAEPRP010000136.1:0-20024 GCF_016652895.1 Ensifer sp. SSB1 | reverse complement strand
CTCGGCGCGGCAATGCCGGCCATGAACGCCTGGCTGATCCTGCGCGGCATCGACACGCTGTTTCCGCGCATGCGGACGATCTCTGACTCCGCGGCAAAGATCGCGACGTTCCTCCAAGATCATCCGACGGTGGCGGCTGTGGCCTACCCCGGCCTGCCTTCCCACCCGCAGCATGACTTGGCAAAGCGCCAGATGGATCTGTTCGGCGGGGTAGTGACCTTCCAGGTGCAAGATCCCGCGGCGATGTCCCGGAGGCTCGCCGAGCGCCTCAAGGTTGCTCACTATGCCTTCTCCCTCGGACATCAGCGCTCGATTGTCGTGCTGCTCGACACCCAAGAGATGATGAAATCGACCTACGGGCTCACTGGGGAGCAGCTTGCTGACTACCGTCGCTTCGCGGGGGACGGGGTGTTCCGGCTGTCGGTCGGTCTGGAAGCGACCGACGATCTTATTGCCGACCTCGACCAAGCTATCACCGCCTGATCCGGACTGCGGAGGAAATCATGGCAAAGACACGCGTCGAAACTGACCTGCTCGGACCCCGGCCGATTCCGGCAGACGCCCTGATCGGTATCCACACACTGCGTGCAACGGAGAACTTCGACGTCTCCGGGATCAGGCTCCAGGATTTTCCTGAGTTCGTGCAGTCGTTGGGAATGGTGAAGCAGGCTGCCGCCACAACCAATCTTGAACTGGGGCTTCTCTCTCCTTCCGTCGCACAGGCGATCGAACGGGCCTCCAGCAGGCTGATTGTGGGCGAAATCCTCTCGCCGCATTTTCCGGTCGACATGATGCAGGGCGGGGCGGGGACCTCGACCAACATGAACGTCAACGAAGTAGTCGCGAATCTTGCGTTGCAGGACTTGGGGCGGCAGCCCGGCAGCTACGATGCGGTCAACCCAAACGACCACGTTAACCTTTCCCAGTCGACAAACGACGTCTATCCGACCGCAATTCGGCTGACGGTGCTGCGGGAAGGCGAAAAACTGACTTCAGCTCTCTCGGCCTTGGCCGCCTCGTTTCGATGTAAGGGAGAAACCTTCTCTGACATCCTGAAAGTTGGCAGGACCCAGCTCCAGGATGCCGTTCCGATGTTCCTTGGGCAGGAGTTTGAAGCCTTCGCAGAGACGCTGGAAGAAGACGTCTCACAATTTCTCAGCGCCGCCGAGTTGATGCGCGAAGTCAATCTGGGTGGCACCGCGATCGGTACGGGCGTCAACGCGCCCGCGGAGTTCTCGGTTGTTGCGTGTGCGCATCTGTCTCGCATCTCTAGCGTCACCCTTCGACCCGCGCGCAACCTCGTCGAGGCGACGTCTGACACCGGCGCCTTCGTTTCGATCTCGGGCGCGCTCAAGCGCATCTCGGTGAAACTTTCGAAGATCTGCAACGACCTACGCCTTCTGTCGAGCGGCCCGCGCGCTGGTCTCGGCGAAATCCGGCTTCCGGCGATGCAGGCGGGTTCTTCAATCATGCCGGGCAAGGTCAATCCAGTGATCCCCGAAATGCTGAACCAGATCGGCTTCCAGGTGATCGGCAATGACCTCACGGTCACACTTGCAGCCAGTGCCGGGCAACTCCAGTTGAATGCGATGGAGCCGGTCATCGTGCTCAACATCCTCCAATCCATGCGGCTTCTGACGAGAGGCATGGACGCACTGCGTATCCGGTGCATTGAAGGGATCGAGGCCGATGCAGAGCGTTGTCGGTCGCTTCACGACTCTTCGCTTGTCCATGCCGCAGCCCTCAATCCATTGGTCGGATATGCCAAGGCCGCATCCCTTGCCCGTACAGCACTTGCTGAACGGATGTCGCTGCGCGAGGTGGTCGGGCGCGACAGCGGTCTGTCTGCGGCACAGATCGACACGATCTTTGGAGAGCCGAGGCGACACTGAAGGGAGCGGAAGAATGGCTGTGTTCACAGATCTGACGGAGGTCGAGTGTCGCCAAATCGCCACGGCCTACCGCCTGGGACGTCTGACCTCGGTCATCGGCATTGCCGACGGCGATGCCGAGACGACCTTTCTCTTCCGCTCAGAACGCGGTGAGTTCATTGTTACATTGTTCGAAAGCGGCGCCGATCCCTTCGATCTCGAGCGTGCCTTTCGCACAATGGAAACCCTTTCTGCCGCAGGCGTACCCTGTCCGACGACGTTCCGAACAGATGCCGGCGCAGCGACGGTCACCGTGTCAGGCAAGCTCGTTGCGGTTGTCGGCTTCATGCCGGGGTCACGACCGAATGAGATCACGCCTGAGAAGAGCCGGGCGCTGGGGGGCTGCGTCGCGCGCATCCACCAGACCTTGAGGCGTTTCTTCGATGAAGGGGGCTCAGGCCTTCCGAAAGGCCCGGTGCACGGAGCCCTCAACCGGGACAATGTCTTCTTCCTCGGCGGGGCCGTGAGTGGCGTCATTAATTTCCGATTGCGCCACGACGACTTTCTGGTCGCGGAACTCGGGCAAGTCTTGATGCGCTGGACCGCGCGAGCGGACGGTATGCTGGAGAATAGGCTCGTCCGCCCCTTGCTCGCCGGGTACGAAGAGGTTCGTCGTTTGACTGCACCAGAGTGGCGCGCCTTGCCGGCCTTCGTGATGGCCGCTGCTGCTGCTGAGTTTGGAAAAGATTGCAGACTCACGGATTTTGAAGCGGGCACCTTCAAGGCCTTCCACTCCGCCAAGGCATCTATCGAGGAGCTGCAGCCATGAAGCGGGTTCTCGACCGGGCAGATGAGCGCATCCTGACCGAGCTGGCCCGAAATGCCCGAATCCCGCACGCCGAGTTGGCGGAGGTGGTCAATCTGTCGCGCAACGCCGTGCGCCAGCGGATTGATCGGTTAGAGCGGGACGGTCTTATTCAGGGCTACACGATCATCGCTGGCGAAGGTAGGCCGCCCGCGGCAGCCGTTACCGCGATGATGTTCGTGTATCGACACGACCGCATGCGCGGCGGTGACGTACTCCACGCGATCAAACGACTGCCGGAGGTGGTGTCCTGCGACGTCATGAGCGGCGAGTTTGACCTCGTCGTACGAGTCGAAGCGAGCGCCACCGACCGCATCCGCGAAATCTGGCAGGAAATATCAGCACTTCCGGGCGTTCGAGACACCCTCACAGCGTTCGCATTGTCTTCGGTGATCAAGCGATGAGCCGGGCTAAAAAGGTATAAGCCATGAAACCCATTAGAATTCTCGACGGCGGCATGAGCCGCGAACTTGTACGACTTGGAGCGGACCTAAGGCAGCCCGAATGGTCAGCGCTGGCGCTAATGGAGGCTCCGGAAGTTGTCAGGCGCGTGCATGAGGAGTTCATCGTCGCGGGCGCCGATGTCATCACCACCAATAGTTACGCATTGGTGCCGTTTCATATCGGTGAGGAGAGTTTTCGGGCAGAGGGCCGCAGGCTGATTGCTCTTGCTGGAAGTCTGGCGCGCGCAGCAGCCGATAGTGCGAGAGATCGCAAAGTACTCGTCGCCGGATCTCTGCCTCCGATCTTTGGCTCGTACGAGCCGCAACTCTTCAGACCGGAGCGGGTGCAGGACTATCTTGGCGTATTGGTCGAAGAGCTCGCGCCCTACGTTGATCTGTGGCTAGGTGAAACCCTGAGCCTCGTGGCCGAAGCCGAGGCAGTCCAACAGGCGATAGCGAGCACCGGTAAACCGTTCTGGATATCCTTCACGCTTGAAGACGGGCCAGGCACGGAGCCAAGCCCGGCAGCCCTGCGTTCCGGGGAGTGCCTGGCCGATGCTGCGCGATGGATTGCCGGGTCGGGAGCTCAGGCACTCCTCTTCAATTGCAGCCGTCCCGAAGTTATGCAGGCAGCGGTCGAGGAGGCCTCGGGGGTTTTCGGCTATTTGGGCGTTTCCCTTGATATAGGTGTTTATGCGAATGCATTCGGGTCCGATGAAGGGGGATCGGCAAACGAAACGTTGCATTCCGTTCGAGATGACCTCTCAGCTGACCGATATTCTAGCTTTGCCTGCGTTTGGGCGGAGAGCGGAGCCTCGATCATCGGTGGCTGCTGTGGTGTTGGTGCGTCGCATATACGGTGCGTCGCTTCTCGACTTAATCGGCGCGAAAACGATCAGTATTCGCATCCTGAATAGCTGGTCCGATCCTGTAAGCTGCCTTTCCCAAAAAATTGTGCTCCGCTTTTGAGAGGCGGCTGAAGTAAGGCAATTCACGGTCACCGCGGGAAAGACTGGAGACGAGCTTCATTCGGACAATTGCGAACGGCAGATCTTCAGACGACCGGCGATCTGTTCCGCAGACCAAAGCTCTTGCACTGCTCGATCACCAGCGCGCGCCATTGCGGGGTGTCACACAAGGATCCTCAAACGTTGCGGGCGAGGGATGGGAAGACATACGGACTGCCGGTTTTCGGCCGTCGAATGGAGCGTTCGCGTTGCCACCTATGTTCTGAACGCCCTAGGAGGGTCAGGAGCGGATACTTGGTCGGTACGATGCCGAAAGCCTATCCAGGCGGTATGGGGCTTTTGCGTCCAGTGAGTGCTCAGAACGCCTGCGTTCTCCCTTCTGGCTAAAAGGGAGAACGCTTATTAGGCTTCTCAGTTGCCGCTCAGGATCGTCACGCAGGCCGTTCGGAAGCGCTCGGTCGCCACTTGATGAGATGCTTCTCGGCGACGTCCAGGATGCTGTCGATAATCAGGACAAAGATCGCCAGGATCAGGATGCCTGCGAAGACGCCGACCGCATCAAAATTGCCCTCGGCTTGAGCAATCAGATAGCCCAGCCCGGCGGAGGAGCCGAGATACTCGCCGATGATCGCACCGACGACGGCAAAGCCGACGGAAGTGCGCAACGAAGACAGAATCCAGCTTGCCGCGGCCGGGAAGTAGACGTGGCGAAGAAGATCCGACCGCTTGGCTCCGAGAATGCGGGCGTTAGACAGGACCACCGGGTTGACTTCGCGAACGCCCTGCATGGCGTTGAAGAAGGTCACGAAGAACACCAGGGTCACGGCGAGCGCCACCTTGGACCAGAGGCCGAGGCCCAGCCAGAGTACGAAGATAGGAGCAAGGACGACTCGGGGGATCGCGTTCAAGCCCTTGATGAAAGGGTCCAGAATGCGCGCGGCCGAGCTGCTGAGGCCGAGCCAGACGCCTGCTGCCACGCCAAGTGCAGTTCCAACCAGATAGCCGAGCACGGTTTCGGTCAGGGTGATGGCCACATGGCTATAAAAACTGGCGTCCACCAACCAGGATACCACCTGGTTGAAGATGTCGACCGGAGCCGGGAAGAAGAAGACATCGATGAAACCGGCCGTGACACCGAGTTGCCAGCCGCCCACAATTGCCACCAGCAGTACGACTTGGATGAGGCGTTCAGTCATGGCGTTCATAGCTTTTCTCCACTTCGCCGCGCAGGGACGACCAGATGTTGCGATAAAGATCCATGAAGCGTGGATCGAGCTTGATTTCGGCGACATCGCGCGGGCGTTCGAGAACGACGGGGAAGCTGTCGATCACACGCGAGCGTGGTCCGGCGGCCAGCACCACGACCCGATCACCGAGGGCAATTGCCTCCTCAAGGTCGTGTGTGATCATCACCACGGCGCGCCGCTCCTCCTGCCAAAGCCGCAGCAGCTCGTTCTGCATCAGGTGACGGGTGTGGATATCGAGTGCGGAAAAGGGCTCGTCCATCAGGATGACCTTGGGGCCGGTGATCAGCGCCTGGGCCATCTGCACGCGCTTGCGCTGACCCCCTGATAGCTGATGCGGATAGCGATGCTCGAACCCCTTCAGGCCGACTTTCGCCAGCCATCGAATCGATTGCTCGCGACGTTCGGCAGCGCCGACACCCTTGAACATGGGGCCGAGTTCCACGTTCTCGATCGCGGTTTTCCACGGAAGCAACGCATCCTGCTGGAACAGATAACCGATGTCGTTCTGGACCCCGCGCACCGGCTGACCATCAATTGAGACGGTGCCACTCGCTGGTTTCAGGAGGCCGGCAATCGCATTGAGTATTGTGCTCTTGCCGCAGCCCGTGGGGCCAACGATGGCGAGGAACTCACCATCGGAAACACTCAAGTTCACATCCTGCACGGCCACGTAGGCTCCGAAGGCCATGGTGACCGAGTCGATGGAAACCATCGGCTTTGCTTGATGGGGACTGTCCGTCGGGGGTGCGGTATTCACTACGGCCAATGCCATGATCTCCTCCTGTCAGTTGGCGGCGACGTTCGGGACCTTGCCGACGAACTCGTTCGTATAGGTTTTCGTAAGGTCGATTTCAGCCGCAGCGACTTTTTCGTTGAAGCTCTTGAGGACGGCGAGCGGAGTCTTGATATCTTCCTCGTTGATTCGCCCGTCCTTTGAGAAGATCGCCTTCGCGTTATCGACCGCCTTGATGTAGGTGTCACGATCGCCGGAGATGAACTCCTTCGGCAGCTTTTCCACGATCTCTTCCGCGGAGTGGCTGTTCATCCACTCGAGCGCCGTGACCGTCGCGTTCGTGACCTTCTGGATGGTCTCCGGATTTTCCTCGATATAGCTCTGCGTGGCATAGAGGACGGAGGTTGGGTAGATCCCGCCATAGATCGCCTTGGCACCGTCATCGCTGCGCCCGTCGATCAGGATCTTGCCGACGCCCTTGGCCTCGATGAAGGTCGCTGCCGGGTCTTAGTTGACGAGGAGGTCGACCTTGCCCTGTTCAAGGGCCGCCACGGCCGCAGACCCGGAGCCGACGCCGATCAGCGAGACGTCGTTCCCGGACAAGCCGTTGCGCTGCAGGTAGTAGCGGACAAAGAAATCGGAAGACGAGCCCGGCGAAGTGATCCCGATTTTCGCGCCCTTGATCGTTTCCGGCTTTGCCGGGTCGAACGTGCTGTCCTTGCCCCCTGCCAGCACCAGCCCGGAATTGCGTGCGAGCTGCACAAACGCCACAACGGCCTTCTTCTGAGATTGCATCTGGATGGTGTGGTCGTAGAAGCCGACGGCGATATCCGTCGAGCCGGCAACAAGCGCCTGAAGGGTCTTCGAGCCGCCCGATGCAAAGTTCTCTACCGTCACCTCCAAACCCTCCTTTTCATAAAGGCCGAGCCCCTGTGCAACCGGAAAGGGAAGATTGTTGAGATTGTAAGAACCGACGCTGATGCGGACGGGATCCGCCAACGCCGAACCGGCAGAGGCGACGGTTGCCGCGAGGGCGAGCATGAGCTTGTGCATGATATTCTCCTCCTGTTGGTGGCGCCCTCCCGGCGGCCACGATCATCATGCCGCGCAACCCAGTTGCGTGACAGGTTTTGCGAAGACATGTCCTTCGAACAACCGTCTAGCGGTGCGAAGGATGCCGGCAACGACCTTGCCGTCCCTTTCATGAAGCCTGACGTCCAGGTGGCCGCTCGGGTGCTCAATCGAAAGCACCACCGGCGGCTTGCGCGTGCCGATGAGAAGGGAAGCAATGGTGCCTTCATGGATGCAGGCGGTGGCAATTCCCACGGCCCCGGTCGTGGCAAGCGAAGGGTGACATTGATGCGGCATGAAATAGCGCACGTTGACATCTCCTTCTGACTTTGGCCGGGAAATGAGCACGGGCTTCGGGGTCACCTGGTTCCGCACGTCGCCAAGGCCCATCCGTTCTCCGGCGGCGATGCGCAGCTTCTCCAACCGGTCAAGCAGCTTCCTATCGGCGTTGAGTTCAGCCGCTGACTCAAAGCCGGTGGCGCCGATCGAGTCGGCCTCGATCAGGATCATCGGCATGGCGCAATCGATGCATGTGACAGCCACACCGTCGATCGAATCGATCGGCTTGCCAGTGGGAAAGAGCTGTCCGGTGCGCGCGCCGGCTGCGTCCATGAAGGTCAGCGCGATCGGCGCTGCGTTGCCCGGAACACCGTCGATCGCCGCTTCGCCGAGATAGGAGACGTTGCCATTCGGCGTCGGAACATCGGCTTCGATCATCTTGCCAGTGTTGACATTGTGGATCCGGACGAGCGTCGTTTCCCCTCGAGCCGGAACGAGCCCCGCCTCGATGGCGAAAGGGCCGACCGCAGCGAGCATGTTGCCGCAGTTCGGGGAGGTGTCAACGATCTGTTGATCGACCCGCACCTGCGCAAAAAGATAATCCACGTCGGCGCCCGGAATGCTGGCGGGGCCAACTATGGCCACCTTGCTTGTGACGGGATTGCCGCCACCGATGCCATCGATCTGCAGGGGATGACCTGAACCCATCACTGAAAGCAGGATCTTGTCGCGTTCGTGAGTATCAACCGGAAGATCGCATGCCAGAAAGAAGGGACCTTTCGAGGTTCCGCCTCTCATCAGTACGCAAGGGATCGCCAACAGGTCGTTCATCGCTTGTGCTTCCATAAGGATTATGTCATCGCCGTATCAATTGGCGTTCTTTGATCCAATTATCGGAACAAACGTTGATTTGTTAAATGCTAAGAATCGGATGATTATTGCATTATGAACATCAATTGTGAGATCCTCGACCTCCGCGCGTTCCTGATCGTCGTTGAGTTAGAGAGCTTTCATCGCGCGGCCGATGCGTTGCATCTGTCACAGCCCGCGTTAACCCGGCGGATTCAGAAGCTCGAGCAGGCGATTGGAGCACCCCTCCTGGAGCGAACGACTAGGCACGTGTCCGCGACGGCTCTCGGTACAGAATTGGTGCCCCTGGTTCGACGCATGCTGGAGGAATTCGATGGCTCTCTGTTTGCTGTCCGTGACGTTGGGCCTAATCGATGTGGATTGGTAACGATCGCATGCCTACCCACTGCGGCTTTTTACTTCCTCCCTACCGTCATTCGGCAATTTAATAAGGAGTATCCGAACATCCGCTTTCGTATCCTCGACCTGCCGGCGACCGAAGGCCTTCAAGCCGTGGCGCGGGGGGAGGTGGAGTTCGGCATTAATATTATGGGCACGTCGGATCCCGACCTCACCTTCGAGCGTCTCGCGGAAGACCCATTCGTGCTTGCAGCGCGCAAGGACCACCCTCTCGCAGCCAAACCATGGGTCGGCTGGGCTGAATTGGAGCCCTACCATTTGATCACGGTTCATCGATCAAGCGGCAACAGAACGCTGCTCGACGCCGCGCTGGCAAAGTCTAATATCAAGCTGCGCTGGTTTTATGAGGTGACCCATCTGTCCACTTCCCTCGGGCTGGTGGAGGCCGGCCTCGGTATTTCGGTCCTGCCACGAATGGCGACCCCGCAGGATGACCATCCGTTCTTGATCACACGCCCAATTGGCGATCCCGAAATATCACGCACAATCGGTGTGGTTCGCCGTCGTGGCGGCACGTTGTCGCCGGCGGCAGAGCGGTTTCTCAGGATGCTGATGGGCGTATGGGGGAAGTGATTGAGAGGCGCTAAGAAATCGACAGCCGCAAAACCAGAAGCCTCATGCAATGGCGAGACCGAGGGGCTCTCGCCGGCAGTTGGGATCTGCTCCAATGAAGGGTCCTTCCCAGTTCAGCCGTACGACATCGATCAGGTCCGGCTGCGGCGGGAAGCCCGCAATCGCCTCGGCGTTGCCCTTCAGCTTGCGCTTTTTCGCCACCGGGCATGACCCTCGCTCAGGGACTTCACAGCTCCGCTGGGCTTACCGAAGAACTACATCCAAACTCGTCTGATTGCATCAAAAGCAGCCATTATCGAGGGATCGCCGAGGCGAGCTTCCAAGCAGAGGAAACTTAGTGTCGTCGAGATCCTCACGTTTTCTGCAATCACGAGGCCGTGCGCCTGTTGTTCATGAAGCGCAATCGACTCTCGGCAAAGGCTCAAGCCCACCCCTGTCCGTACCATGGCGACCATGGACGCCTCCTGATCCACTTGGGCGACTATATTTTGCCGGACGCCTAAATCGGCACATAGGCGCGACAGCAATCGATTGTGGACCGAGGCCTGCGGTGTGCCGATCCAAGGAAGCGATGCAAGCTGTGTCCAATCTGCGCCACGCACGAAACCGGCGAGCGATGGCGGAGCGACGACGCGATATGTCAATTGCGCCAGCTCGCGGGCATGAAAAAGCGGTGCGGCACTTTCTCCGGTAATCTCGGCGGAAGGACCATAATCTCTTGGGTCGCCGAGATAGAAACCGGCATCGAGTTCATTTCGCCTCAGGCCCTCCGGCACGTCGCCGCTCATTCCATGACGCAGTGTGGTTTCGATACCTGGCCCGCTTTCGATCAGCGCCTTCAGAAAAGCACCCAACCGGGTGAACTCCGGGTCGATGATCGTGCCGATCCGTAGTTTCCCTCGCACTCGCGTCGCCAAATGTCCGGCCGTCTGCCCAAAATCTGTCAATGCCATCAACACCTGCTCCGCCTTGGCTGCCAGCAGGGCTCCTTCCTGCGTCAGTTCCAGCCCCGTGGAGGTTCTGCGGAACAAGGTGAGCCCCGTGTCGGCGGCAAGGCGTTTCAATTGCAGTGTGACGGCGGGCTGGGTGACGTGCAGTTGCTCCGCGGCGCGCGTAACGTTTCTCTCGCGCGCGACGGTGACGAAAGCCTTCAATTTTCTCAGGTCGATTGACTGAATCATATTAATTTTACTTATAATGCCTTGCGTCATTTGTCATTGGATTTCCGGCCCGATCCTCCGTTATTCATGAAAATGGAGATTAGGAGGAGGTTAAAATGCTACGGCAAATCGTCGAAGCTTATGATTGTGCGGTGTTGCATCGCAGCAGGCGGGCAAGCCGATGACCAGCCGCACTTCTCACCGCGCCGCCGACAGTTTTGACTATATCATCGTCGGTGGAGGCTCCGCAGGCTGTCTGCTCGCCAATCGCCTCAGCCGCGATCCAGCGATGCGCGTGCTGCTGCTAGAAGCTGGCCGAAAGGACGACTATCACTGGATTCACATCCCAGTCGGCTATCTCTATTGCATCGGAAACCCGCGCACCGACTGGCTGTATAAAACTGAGCCTGATGTTGGTCTGAACGGCCGGTCGCTACGCTATCCGCGCGGCAAGACGCTCGGCGGCTGCTCCTCGATCAACGGCATGATCTATATGCGTGGCCAGGCGCGCGACTTCGACGGCTGGGCGGCGGCGACCGGCGATAGCGCCTGGTCCTGGCAGAGCTGCTTGCCCGATTTCAAGGCGCATGAGGATCATTATCGGTTGGACAACGGCGCCGACCCAAAGACCGGCGGCAACAGCCGCTTCTCCGACATGCACGGCCACGGTGGCGAATGGCGGATAGAGAAGCAGCGGCTCAAATGGGACATCCTCGAATCCTTCGCCGAGGCCGCCGTCCAGGCTGGTATTCCGCGCTCCGACGATTTCAACAGCGGCGACAATGAGGGTGTCGGCTATTTCGAGGTCAACCAACGCTCCGGCTGGCGCTGGAATACCTCCAAGGCTTTCTTGCGCCCGGCGAAACACCGCCCGAACCTGACGATTTGGACGCAATCCCATGTCGAAAGGCTGGTTCTTGAAACCGAGGGTTCCGGTCGCAAGCGTTGCGTTGGCGTTACGCTTCAGCGGCAGGGACGCAGTGCGCAGGTTCGTGCGCGCAGGGAGGTCATCCTCTCCGCCGGCGCGATCGGTTCGCCGCAGATCCTGCAATTGTCGGGCATCGGGCCAGGTCCTCTCCTGAAGCGCCATGGTGTCGAGGTCGCGCACGACCTGCCAGGTGTCGGGGAAAATCTTCAGGACCATCTGCAGATTCGCGCGGTCTTCAAGGTCGGCAATGCCAAGACGCTGAACACGCTCGCCAACAGCCTGTTCGGCAAGGCTAGGATCGGGCTCGAATATGTGCTGAAGCGCAGCGGTCCGATGAGCATGTCGCCCTCGCAGCTCGGAGCTTTCACCCGGTCGGACGATGGCCAGGCCCATGCCAATCTGGAATATCACGTCCAGCCGCTCAGCCTCGACGCCTTCGGTGAGCCGTTGCACAGCATTCCCGCCTTCACCGCAAGCGTCTGCAACCTTAATCCGACCAGCGTGGGAAGCGTGCGCATTCGTTCCGGCAAGGTGTCGGACGCACCGGCGATCGCGCCGAACTACCTCAGCACCGAAGAGGATCGCCGCATCGCTGCCGAGAGTCTCCGGCAAGTGCGCAAGATCGTATCGCAGCCGAAGCTCGCGAAATACCAGCCGCAGGAATGGAAGCCCGGCTTGCAGTTCCAGAGCGACGAGGAACTGGCGCGGCTCGCGGGCGATATCGCCAACACCATCTTTCATCCGGTCGGGACGACGAAGATGGGCCGCGACGACGATCCGATGGCCGTGGTGGACAGCCACCTCAGGGTGCGGGGCATTGAGGGCCTGCGCGTCGTCGATGCGGGCATCATGCCGAAGATCACCAGCGGTAACACCAACGCGCCGACGCTGATGATCGCCGAAAAGGCGGCCGGCTGGATCGTCGCCGATCGGCGCGCATAGAAAAATCTTGGGGAGAAAAGAGCAATGACATCGATCGCGCGTTCCGCGCTTCCGCTTTCCGGCGTTCGGGTGGTTGATTTCGGGCAATATATTGCCGGCCCGGCCGTGGCCATGATCCTTGGTGATCTGGGCGCGACCGTCGTGCATGTCGACCCGCCCGGCGGTCCGCTCTGGGACAATCCCGCTAACGCCATACTCAACCGCAACAAGCTGATCGTTACCCTCGATCTCAAAACGGAGGAGGGGCTGGATGAGGCAAAAGCGCTGGTGGCCGAGGCAGATATTGTCGTTGAGAACTTCCGCCCCGGCGTGCTCGCCCGGCTCGGAATCGATTTTGCGGCGCTCCGCAAGGCGCGGCCGGAGCTAATCACCCTGTCGATCCCCGGCTTTGCCTCCGACGATCAGCTTCGCCGTGACTGGAGGGCTTTCGAGCCGGTAATTGCGGCGTCCTCCGGCGTCTTCACGGATATGGGCCTCAATCGCGTGCTGATGGGCATCAACCCGTCTTTCTCGCCGCTTCCGCTCTCTTCGGCCTATGGCACGATGCTTGCGGCGTCCGCAACGGTGCTGGCGCTTCAGGCGCGCGAGCGCACGGGACACGGCGATCATATCGAAGTGCCGCTGGCAAGCGCCGTCATGGAAGGCCTCTCCTACAATTCGATCCTGATTGACGATTATCCGCTGCGCTACCAGACCCAGCGCGAGCGGGAGATCGAGCGCCGGCGCGGCGAGGGCCTGCCGATGGACATGTCCTATCACGAGCTCCAGGAGTTCCTCGATCCCTTCTATCGCAGCTATGTGTGCGCCGACGGGCGGATGTTCTATGTCGTCTGCCCCAGCCACAAGAACCACGCGAAGCGCTGCCTGCAAGCCCTGGGTCTATACGATGAACTGGTGGCCGAGGGACTGCGCGAGGAGGAAGATACCTATCTTCCGGTCTCGCAATGGTCGTCGGACGTTTCGCTTGGCGTCTATCCGCTCCCGAAATTCTGGGCCGACAAGATCGCAGCCCGCATGAAGGAAGTTTTCCTGACCAAGACGGCGGCCGAATGGGAACGTGTCTTTGGGGAAGGGCTGTTTCCGGGCGCGCCACAGCGCTGGTTGAAGGAATGGATCGCAGACGATCATGCCAAGGCCGCCGGCCTCATGATTGAGGTGGACGATCCGATCCTCGGTCGCATGACCCAGCCGGGGCCGATGGCCTGGCTGCAAGAGAGCGCCGAAGCCATGCTGACACCGCACCCGCGGCGCTGGGGGACCTTTAAGGACGCGCTGGCGATGCTTTCGGGTATAGAGCGGCCGTCATTGCCGGCGCCAACGGCCGACGCCCCCGGCGGCTGGCTGGATGGCGTAAAAGTTCTCGATCTGTGCAACGTGATCGCGGGTCCACATTCGGTCGCCTATCTTGCCCGCTTCGGTGCGGAGGTTATCAAGATCGACCCGGCCAAGCCACTTTATGACTGCTGGAACACCGTGATCTTCGGCATGTCGCACATGCGTGGAAAGCAGTCCGTGTTGCTGAACATCGGCTCGCCCGATGGCCGCGTCATCTTCGAAGAACTGGTGCGCTCTGTCGATGTCGTGGTCTGGAATGCCACTGACCGTCAGGTCAAGGCGATGGGGCTCGATGCCGAAAGCCTGAGGGCGCTCAACCGCCAAGCGATCTTCTGCCAGCTCGATTGCTTCGGCGGCGTGCGCACTGGCCCGCGCACCGACTATCTCGGCTATGACGACCTCGTGCAGTCGGCGACCGGCATCATGCTGCGTTTCGGCGGCTCGATGGAGACGCCGGAGGAGCATGCCCATGTCGGCACCATCGACGTCATGTGCGGCTTCGGCGCGGCGCTCGGCATTGCCGCCGCCCTCTACCGGAAATCCCGAACCGGGATCGTCGGCCGCCCGCGCACCTCGCTGTCGGCGCTGACCGGCCTCGCACAGATACCCTTCTGCTACGATTATGCCGGGCGTGGCCCCTTCGATGAGCCGTCCGGCCGCGAGACCAAGGGATATCATGCCCTGTCGCGGCTCTACGAGACGGCATCGGGGGATCACCTTCTTTTGTGCGCCTCGGAAGCCGACCTTCCGCGCTTCGGCAAGGTCGAGGGTCTCAGTGGGATTGTCAAATTGGCGGTATCCGATCGCGAGGCTTATCTCGCAGGGGCTTTCCTGACCGCGCCGGCGGAAGCCTGGCAGCAGCGCCTACACGAAGCCGATATCGGCGTATCGCTCTGCGAGAACATCGAAACGATCCGCAGCCGCAGTGCCCGTATTGCTGACGGCACGCCCGGGATCGACCGGGGTAGCTATTCCTTCTCGATCTTCCCGAAGCATCCGAGCGGACACACCGTCACACAGCTCGACCCATTCGCCATCCGTCCAGCCGTCGGCAAGGTCACCGCTGTCGCGCCGGCGGAGAAGTACGGAGCGTCCACGCGCGCCGTTCTCCGGTCCCTGAACTACACCGACGCCGAGATCGACCGGCTGATCGCCTCAGATACGATCAGCGAGACCTGGAGTGGTGAGTATCTGCCGAGCTAGCAGGAAACCGCGGCCTCGGGTTCTGAGGAGGATACCGGAGCCGGCGGCGGCCCGCTGAGGTACGCGATAAGCCCTTTGTCGTGCTCATGCATAGGGCCGGCCTTTGAACGGCCCGCCTCGCGCCACATTGCTGCTTCAAAAAGGGCTGTTTCGTCGCGACTACCAGCCCGATATTCATGCAGCAGGTAATTCGCGAGGCGGTCGTCACGCTCACTGGGCCGATCAATCTGGCACCATATGCAAACCCGGTCGAAGACCGCTTGCAGAAAGTTCAACTCGGTCGGGCTTGTCCAGGCACTTTCCAAGGGGTCAACCATCGGAGCATCCACCCTCCAGATTATGCGGCAGCGCGCCTATCATCGCCTCCCGGCCTGGTGAGGTGGGCTAGCTCATTCGCTGGGCGGCCCGCCTCCAGACACGCAGCGACGAAAGCTTCACGCGACCGCGACCGGCGTCCTTCGGTTAAGGGCTCGCCGACAGACTTCGACGGCTTGCTCGTAGCGCCGTCCGCGACGTCGCGGCCACTCATTCTCCAGGAAAACGAGCGCGTCGAAGACCGATGAAAAGTTGCAATTGGTGCCGTTCTGGAATGTTACCTCCAACGGCACAGACCATGGCATCTCCGGAAGATACATGTTTCCCTCCTTCCTATCTAACCGGATGAAAGAAGATGGAAAATCATCTGGGAATGCTGAATTGGTTTTCAAGACCTCCGACACCAGGCGTTTGGCGATCGGGACGGTGCCCGGCCTGACTCGAACCTGAAAGAGCGAATTCGATCGTCGGGGGTGAATGATTCGGGTCGTAATCGAGCGCATCAACGACGTTGCTCGCCCGGTCGATCGAGCTGATGGGTCGAGCTTAGCCGAGATCCTTAGGCCGCGACTTCGCCGATCAGTGAACCAGCCGGAATGTTCCATTCTTTGCTGAGCTTTCTAATCTGATCCAGATTAATTTCCCGTTTTCCGTTCAGAAGATCGGCCGCCCGCGCTTTCGAACCAATAACCGCCACGAGATCGGCGCGCGTGTAGTTGTTCGCAGCCATCACCGACTTGACCACCTCAACGGGGCTCGCCGTCGGGATTGGATAGTGCTTGCCCTCGTACTGTTCGATCAGAAGGACGAGCGCGTCAAAGTGCGCAGCTTCCTCAGAGCCTTCTTCGGGTTCGACTTCGAAATATGGCCGAACTTCCTTCAGTGCGGCGTTGTACTCGGCCTCACTCTGAAGCGTCCGAAAACCTTTCAAATCCAACATGTCGACTTCCTTTCACGTCAGAGTTCTTTGACGTCGATCGCATCGTACTGGGCGTGCGTCCCGACAAACAGGACGAAAATCCGCTTGGACCGAAATGCGACCAGCCCCACAATGCGGTACTTGTTGCCGCCGACGTCGAAGATAACCTTGTTGCCGGCCACCAGATCAGCTGAGTTAAATGTCTTCTTTAACTCGCTGAAATTATTCCAGCTCGCCTTCGATGCGGTAGTATACCATTCCGTCATTGCGGCTCGCGCGGTCTCTCTGGGGACGCCTTTCGGCAAGCTATTCCAAAAGCTGACCAGCGCAGATTTAGCGATAACGTTCACTTGAGTCCCTATTTAACGAATTCCCAATTTGGAAACAAGCATAAAGTTCCCAGTTTGGGAATTTGTTCCGAGTCATTCTTTGATAAGATCCAGTCAACGATGAATGCAAATCTCGGGCAGCACTGTCTGACATACCTTCGAGTGCGGGTCCAACTCGGAAAACGCGCTATCCCTTTGGCCGCCAGCGATCAAGTTCACTTATGGGGCCTGGTCGCCTTCACCATTTTTGGGACCTTCCGCGAAACCTCCTCAAGCGTCGTCAGAACCCGGTTCACCTGCGAGAGCGTGGACGTCAGCTCAGGAGCATATCGGACGATGAGATACTCTTTAGCTGAGGAGAGCGTTGCCAGGTGCGCCAGCGTGCGCTGGCGCAAGACAAGTCCTGCGGCCCCCGCTATTCGGGCCCGCTCGCCAAGGTCATGTTGGAAGTTGTGGATCGGCTCGCCATCGAGGCCTTTCGCCTGAAGAAGAGCATCGAGATAAAGCTCGATGGCATGAAGAGCCAGCAGCCTTTGCGGAAGATGGTTGGGACTGGATGGGGCCTCACCCAGCTTGACGGCGGCGGCTTTGTATTGCGTCGCCAGGTTCAAAACGTCTCGCACATCCGTTGATTTGCCGAGGTCCATTTTGCTAGATCTCCCCGTCAGAGTGAAACTGCGGGCTGGGTTCCGACCGCGTCGTCAGTCGTTCGTGACAGGTGCTGATCGTCTCGCGCACCGTTGATCCGGATGAGGTCCTTCAACAGGGTCCGGAGCTGTGGCCAGGGGGCATCCTCGAGTTTGAGGCCCGGATCCTGTGAAACGATCAGGCAGTGAAGCTTTGCAGCGACTTCGAGCGCCGAGGAGACCGGCGCGATCAACAGCACCCGCCCCAGGACCCCGGCCTGTTCTGCAAGTTCCTGTTCCAGAGCGGCGACTGGACTGTAACCAAGGCGTCGGTCAGCTTCCTTCCACCGTTTCTGGCGCTCGTACAGGCCGGTTTGTCCGGGCCCGACATCCACCTGCGCAAAGCGACGGAGGGCGGCCAAAGACCGAACCGCGACGGAGCCGTCGTCAACGCTTTCCAGTTCAGAAATCGGCAAATCGCCGACTGCTTGCAGCATGTCCGAAGCAAGCCTTTTTCTGAGACGCGCGGATCGGGCGTAAGGATGATGGTAGGCGTACCAGCGAGGCCACAGTTCCCGAACTGGCGTCGGACCGTTCTCCCTGCGCCCGTCAAGTTCTGCAATACGCGCGCTCAGCAGCTGTCCGGCAACAGACAGAAGGTTGCGACGATCGATCCGGTAGGGCAGGTTTTTTGGGGCGCCATCGTCCGCGCACTTATTTCTACGCTTAATTGCAGGCAAAGTTCTGCTAGTCTCAGAATCAGCCATGATCCAAGCTCCAATAAGCTAGATTGTGGTTAGGCTGGTCTCGCGTGCTCCAACACGTGGGCCAGCCGATTGCAGCTTAGGAGGGTATCGTTGTCGAGCGGGATGGGCAAGCCAAATCACAGCAGTGCTGTGAAATGAATGCTGTTCAGTGCAGACTCGCTCGAGCCGCCATGGGGTGGGGTATTCGGGATTTGGCCGCTGCTGCCGGCGTTTCGAGCCAGACAGTAAGTCGCTTAGAACGAGGTGAACAGCTGCGAACGCGCACTTTAGACCGGATGCGACAGGTATTTGAAGCGGCTGGGATAGACTTCATCTGCGACGGAGATGGCTTTGGCATAATGATCAGGAGGCCGCACTTGCTGCCGCTGACGGACCCAGAAACCCGCTGACACGATCCGGCACGCATGTCGCGCCTAGCCGCGCCGAAGATCATCACTGCTGTGCCGGGTTTCACCAGGACTAGCCTGCATTTCGCGTGGATGATTGTGGATGACGACCCGGTGGTTGGCGGCTCAGACCGTCCTGCCGTTTTCGGCTCTCGATTCTCCGGTGACGCCTGTGGTCCGCGTCCTCCCGATCACGCATACGCCACCCTCCGACCCGGCCGTCCGGCCGCTCGACACCGATAGCGGCTACCACGGCCCGTTGCCTCCAGCCCTATTCGAAAAGGTGAAGTGTCGCTTTGTCGGGCTTGCGCGCAGCCAAAGAGGCGACCCCGCGTGGTTCCTAAAAGAATTGCTCCGGCAAGCAAAATAGCGCATCGCATGGCGTTCCGGAAAAGACGGGAACCCATCCTGGCAACCGTCGGTTCGACAGCGTCTTGCGCCGGAACATTGATGCCCTAGAAATGCAACCGAACTCCCATGAAGCAACCGTAAAGTCGAAAGGCAGATCAACCTGGGAAAGGCTCGTTGCGCGCATGTTCACGGTCGGGGCCAAGTAGATGGTGTGACGGGCGGAACTCGGCTCGCCAGGTTTGAAGGGCGGGTGGTCGTCCCTCACAATGATGGTGTCGCGGAGTCAGGAGTGGCCTGCTCCATAGCAGCACGGAGAGACGACCATGAAAGAGTATGCCGGCATCGACGTATCATTGGAATACTCAAGCGTGTGCGTGGTGGATGCGGATGGCCGCATTGTGCGGGAAGCAAAGGTGCTCAGCGAACCCGATGCGCTAATCGCCTAGTTCGGCGCGCACGGCGTGGCGATGGAGCGCATTGGTCTGGAGGCCGGCCCGTTGTCGCAGTGGCTCCATGCCGGGATGGTGAAGGCAGGTCTTTCCGTCGAGCTGATCGAGACGCGCCACGTGCGTGCAGCCTTCAAGACGATGCCGGTCAAGACCGACAATAAGGACGCCCGCGGCATCGCGCAGTTGATGCGGCTGGGCTGGTTCCGACCGGTCCACTGCAAATCGCTTGCCGCCCAGGAGGTGCGTGCGCTGCTGACCGCGCGCAAGCTCATTCAGGGCAAGCTTCACAACATCGAGATGAGCATCCGGGGCATCCTGCGCGGCTTCGGCCTCAAGGTAGGGCCGACGACGCGGCGCACTTACGCGGGGCGCATCCGCGCGCTGATTGCCGGCCATTCGACCTTGGAAGCGATCGCTACGGCACTGCTCAAAGTGCGCGACGCGCTTGTGCACGAATTCGCAGGGTTTGAGCGCAAGCTGCGTGCCATCGCCCGCCAGGGTGTTTTCCTGGCGCAGTGCTGCATTCTCTTGGCGAAACTCCGCGTTCTCGGGGCGAAGCTTCGTGACTTCTGCGGAGAGCTCCCTGACCTCACTGACCAGGCCCGTCACAAGCGAGCGCAACGCATTCAGCGATAGCGTGTCGGCGTGCTCGGCTGAGGGCAGGCGCTTCTTTGGCATGACCGAAACGAATCTGATTTGCGCCCACGGCGGAATCCTTGACCCATCGCCGACGGCTCACATCGCCCGCATATGCGCAGGCTTAGATGGCTCCGGAAGGGCCGCCACCAAATCTGCCCCGGCTACTCCCGCTCCTTCTCGCTCAGCCCTTGAGCAACGGACACCGTGGAGAATGCGAAAGTCGATCCAATGAAGTAAGCCTCGCAGCAGCGTTCGGATTTTCGCATTGGTTAAAACATGAGAAGACCCCCAGCTCAGATTGCTGGTAGAGCGTCCCCGAGCCTTGTCGAGACGCTCACACGTCTCTTACAACGCTG
>NZ_JAEPRP010000137.1:6698-20191 GCF_016652895.1 Ensifer sp. SSB1 | reverse complement strand
GGCGTGCTGGTCGGTCGAGTCGGCGATCGAGATCGGGCCGTCGATCGAGATGTTGTTGTCGTCCCAGAAGACGATCAGCTTGTTGAGCTTCAGGTGGCCGGCAAGCGAGATCGCTTCCTGGCTGATGCCTTCCATGAGGCAGCCGTCACCGGCGAGCACATAGGTATAGTGCTCCATCAGGTTGGAGCCGAATTCGTCACGCAGCTTGCGCTCTGCGATCGCCATGCCGACAGCGTTGGCAATGCCCTGGCCGAGCGGACCCGTGGTCGTCTCGATGCCGGCGGCGTGGCCGTATTCCGGGTGGCCGGCCGTGCGGGCGCCGAGTTGGCGGAAATTCTTGATCTCTTCGATCGAGATGTCTTCGTAGCCCGTCAAATAGAGCAGCGAATAGAGCAGCATCGAGCCGTGGCCGGCCGACAGCACGAAGCGGTCGCGGTTCGGCCAGGAGGGGTTCTTGGGGTCGAAGCTGAGATAGCGCGTGAAGAGGACTGTCGCTATGTCGGCTGCGCCCATGGGCAGGCCAGGGTGGCCGGACTTTGCCTTCTCGACGGCATCCATGGAGAGGAATCGGATCGCATTTGCCATCCGGTCGTGTTTTTCGCGAGAGATCATGACTGTTCCGTTTTGCGTTCGGTGGTCAGGGAACGGTCTCTATCCTCCAAAGACCGCGCAAGAAGCGGCTGACACATAGCAGGTGCGCCGTGCGAGTCAATAAATACGGGCCTTCCGCGGCCATTTGACGGCAGGTTGTTCCGGGCCTTGTCCCGCAATGCAACAACGCTTTCGCACCGCCGTTGAAGAAAGCCGGCTACGCAATCCATCCACAGCTTCCGTAGTTGTTTGCGGAGCTTGGCATTGTTGAGACTTACGTAATAGGTTTAAAAAAGATCGAGCCGAAGCGGCGGACGGGATTCGGGCGATTCGGCCTCACGGGCGAGGTATTCGGAACACATGCCGGCAAAGACTGTCAAAGCGGCGATCGACGAACTGCGTAACGCGGTGCAGTCCCTGGAGAATGCGATCGACGGTCGGTTTGACAGGGAACGGGATTTCGGCGAGTTCGAAAGCGAGGTGCGGCGCGTCAACACCGACCGCTCGCGGCTCGCACAGGAGCTCGATCAGTCGCAGTTCCGGGCAAATCGGCTCGAGGAGGTCAACCGCGAGGTTTCCCGTCGCCTCGTGACGGCGATGGAAACCATTCGGGCGGTGCTCGACCGCTAGGAACAAGCGACATGGCGCAGGTCACAGTATCGATCGACGGCAAGGCCTACCGGATGGCTTGCGAGGAGGGGCAGGAGGATCATCTGATCGAGCTTGCCACCAATTTCGATCAGTATGTCGGGCATCTCAAGAGCCAGTTCGGCGAGATCGGCGATCTGCGCCTCACCGTCATGGCCGGCATCATGGTCATGGACGAACTCAGTGAGGTCAATCGCCGGCTGAAGAACCTCGAGACCGAGGTCGGCAACCTGACCAACGGGCGCGACGCCGCCATGTCCGATCAGATGAAGAGCGAGGAAGCGCTGGCCTCCGCCCTCAGCGAAGTCACCCAACAGATCCACAGCATTGCCGCCAAGCTGAACGGCCGACCGACGACGCCGGCAGGCTGACAAGGTTTCGGCGGGAAGCCTCTGGCGCGAAGCACCGAGACACTTTATATATCGGGTGCGGTCTGCGCTTCCCGACAGGAACCACAATCCCCGGGGCCATACTCGATCTCAAGGGAGCTGTCCCTGTCCGGGCTCGTGGGTCTGGACACATGGCGCCCACCTACTTTGTAGGCACCCGGGATCGTAAAATATCCATCGGTTGTGTGGATCGCACCTCTCCCTCTTTATGTGACCGCTCAATCTCCGGCAAAGGCCCGCCTGATGGCATCGGCCATGGCCTCGACGATCCGGTCCTTGCCGTTTCCAGCTTTCGATATCCGCAGCACGACGTTCGAGTGGTCGATCACCTCGTAGCCGTCATCGGCCGTCAGTTCGCGGCACCCGGCCGGGATGCTGCTGCGAGCGAGCGGCGCAATGGCAAGGCCCGACACCACGGCCGCCATCAGGCCGCCGCTCGTGCGGCTGACATAGGCGACGCGGCTTTCAAGGCGGCATTTCCTGAGATTGCGCTGGGCGAGGTCGTCGCACCAGCCGCCCTCCAGATAGGTATAGGTGGCGATCGGCAGAGGCCGCCGCTCGTCAGTGCGGTGCTGCTCGGAGGTCACCCAGACGGTCGGATCCATCATCAGCACTTCATTCTTCGTCCGCCCGCCGGGCTCGAAGACGACGGCGAGATCGATTTCGCCGGCTTCCAGTGCTGCGATGTTGGTCATGGAGGCGCCCTGCTGCACGGTGACTTCGACGCCGGGGTGGATGGCGGCGAAGGTTCCGAGCGCTTTCGGCAGGGTAGAGTTGATGTACTCCTCGGGAATGCCGATGCGGACCGCGCCGTCGAGGGCAGGCTGGCGCATCGCGGCGGAAGTATCGTCGAGCAGCGTCACGATGCGTCTCGCATTGTCGAGCAGTCGCAATCCCTGCGGTGTCAGCACGACACCACGCGAGTGTCGCTCGAACAGGGTGTCGCCGAGCATGTCCTCGAGTTTCTTGATCTGCATGCTGACGGCGGATTGCGTGCGCCCGACAATATTGGCGGCGCGCGTGACGTTGCCGGTGTCGACCACCGCAAGAAAGGTTCGGAGCAGGTCGCTGTCGAGCGGAAGAGACATGGCTGTAACCATCAGAAGTTCTGATGGAAGCCATGCTTGCAATTCGTTTGTCAGATGTCAACGCAAGGACGAAGATCGCGTGATCCGATCATCTTGCGCAGGGCATACCCCATGAGCGTGCTTGCCGTTTTCGCCTTCTCCGAAGCCTCCATCGCGCTGCGGCGTCGCGTGACGCGATGGTCCCGCGACCTTCTGCTTCCTGTGGCGCTGGTGAATGTGCCGTCAGGCAGACCGGCGCTCCTGCGCGATGCGGGGATCTGTCAGGAGGCTGCCGGGATGATGCGGCGCGAAAGTCTGGCAAGCGTCTACCGGTCGCACTGGTTGCTGTAAGCGATTTTTCTGGTGCGGGATCAGGAGATGAGATCGAGTCTGGCGGCGCGAAACACCGCTTCGGCGAGATTGCCCGCCTGCAACTTGCGCATGGCATCCGCCAGTGCCCGATCGATCCGGTCGAGAGGAATGTCTGTCTCGCGCATCATGTCCTGGCGTGTGCGACCGCGGGCGGCGAGCGTCAGACAGCGCAGTTCCAAGGGTTCGAGTTCGTTCATCTGGTCCTTCATGGACGTCGGCTTTTCCACTGCTGCCTGCAGGATCGCGCCCTTACATCGAGCGCGGGCATTAGTTCATGCTAATTATTTGAAATCGTGTCCTTATTTGCACGTGCCCCAGGCTCCATGAAAGCAGAACCCTTGCCCATGATGAATGGAAAGCTAATGCTGTACTGAAGTGGGAAGAGGGCGGCATGACTGTCGCAAACCGTTGCAAATGCGGCGATGCTGGTAGGAAGGAGAAAGGTGCGATCGCCTAAACAGACTGGCAGCCGGCCCGGGAATCGGCGACAGATGGGGAGCTTGTGCCATTTCGGGAAGTGATTTTCTCCGGTGACGATGGCATGCGGTGAACTGGCAGGAGAGGATCGGATGTCACCGAAGGATTTGAAGGCGGCACTGCGCAGGGAGAGGCTGGCGTTGCGTGACGCAATGTCGCCGGAGATACGGATCGAAGCGAGCCTGACCATGGCCGATCACGCCGGCGACGTCATCGCGCTCGACCCTGGGCACATCGTCTCCGGTTTCTGGCCGATCCGCTCCGAGGTCGACATCCGGCCGCTGATGGCGCGGCTGAGGCAGCGCGGTGCCCGGCTCTGCCTGCCCGCGGTGTTGGACAAACGGACGATCATTTTCCGCGAACTGCTCGACGGTGCCGATGTCATCGCCACGGGTTTCGGCACCACCGGGCCTGGTCCGGAGGCGCCGGAGGTCGATCCGGATATCATGCTTGTGCCGCTTTCCGCCTTCGATTCGACCGGCCACCGCATCGGTTATGGCGCCGGCTTTTACGACCGCGCCATCGACCGGCTGCGCAACAAGGGTCACCTGCCAAAGCTGATCGGCATAGCGTTTGACTGCCAGGAGGTCGCATCGGTGCCGGCCGAACCGCACGATGTGGCGCTCGATGCGGTGCTCACCGAGAGCGGGTTTCGGCATTTCTAGGATCGTTTGCCGAAACCTTCGAATGGCCTAACATTCTGATATCGCAAAGGTCGAGACGATGGGCCGTTTGACGGGATCGCTGGAATTGATCTTGGGCGTTTCCTGCGGCGTCAGGATCGTGTAGACGCTCTACCTCTTTGTTTTACGCAGGTCCGGACGCCACGATCGCTGACGCGCTTCCGCCGGAACTGCCCTGGTGGGATTTGAGCGAGCATGAGGCTTCTGTTTCTGGGGGATATGGTGGGCAAGACGGGCCGCACGGCGGTCTGGGAACGGCTTCCGGGACTGATCGGTGACCTCAAGCTCGACTTTGTCATCGTCAACGGCGAAAATGCAGCCGGCGGCTTCGGCATCACAGAAGACATCTTCCTCGAGACGATCAACGCCGGTGCCGACGTGGTGACCACGGGCAATCACGTATGGGACCAGAAGGAAGCGGTGGTCTTCTGCGAGCGGCACGACCAGTTTCTTCGCCCGGCCAACTATCCGGCCGGCACACCCGGCCGCGGTTCCAACCTGTTCTTTGCCCGCAACGGCGCCCGCGTTCTGGTTGCCAATGTCATGGGCCGCGTCTTCATGCATCCGGAACTCGACGATCCCTTCAAGGCGGCCGAGGCGATCCTCGACGCCTGTCCGCTCGGCGAGCAGGCGGATGCGATCGTCTTCGATTTCCATGCGGAAGCGACCAGCGAGAAGCAGTGCTTCGGCCATTTCGTCGACGGCCGCGCGAGCCTCGTCGTCGGCACGCACACACACGTGCCGACCGCCGATCACCAGATCCTCAATGGCGGTACGGCCTATATGAGTGACGCTGGCATGTGCGGCGACTACGATTCCTCGCTCGGCATGGACAAGGAAGAACCGCTCAACCGCTTCATCTCGAAGATGCCGAAGGGACGCTTCGAGGCGGCCTCCGGCCCCGCGACCATCTGCGGCCTCGGCGTCGAGATCTCCGATCGCACCGGTCTTGCCGAAAAGATCGCGCCTTTGCGCCTCGGCCCAAGACTGGCCGAGACGATCCCGGATTTCTGGTCCTAAAGCGAAGTCAGCCGCATTTCCGGCCCGCCGAAGGCGCTTCTGGTTGAAGCGCGTTCCACCACGTATCGCCTTCCGGGAATTGATTTTTTTCAAGGTGACAACCCCATCAAATGATGGCAGGTTATCGCGAAATCACGCCGGGCCGGGGCGTGATGCATTCGAGCGTTTTCAAGAATGAATACCGTCCGCAGTCATGGATTGCGGGCTTGTGCTGTCGTCATCGGACAATCGGGAGCAGGTGCTCTCTGCCCGGCGATCTCGATCCAACAGCGTTCGCCGGCCCTGAGCGGAGACCGCTGTAACATTTGATTTTTTGCATGACTTTGTGACTTGGGTCGCTGCCGACCCTGGACTTTGTGCAGAGCGCGATGCGGGTGGGAAGCGTTCCTCCCCCCGTCTTGCTCTGGAGCAATCAAAACGATCGCGATGGTGCACCGGAAGGCCGCTCATCGCGATGATAGCGCGACTCCGGAAGTCGTCCGAGGCGATTTCGTCAGGAGTGGTGTAGTTTCAAAGAGTTAGGTCATTTCATGGGATCTCGCGACCGGTGGAATGGCCTTGTGCATTCGGAGGGCATGCATGTTGTCTAAGTGGCATTTGCCGATGATCGTCGGCGCTTCTCTTTCCCTTCTATCCACTGTTGGTGCCCAAGCGCAGGACGCGCAATTGCCCGTCGTGACCGTCGCCAAGCCGGTGGTGCGTGACGTGGTCGACAGCGACGAATTCATCGGCCGGTTCGAGCCGGTCGACGAGGTGCAGGTTCGCGCCCGCATCGGCGGTTATCTCGACGAGGTCAACTTCACCGATGGTGCCCTGGTGAAGAAGGGCGACAAGCTCTTCGTCATCGACCAGCGCCCCTATCGCACGTCTCTGTCTCAGGCCGAGTCGACGCTGGAATCGGCGCGCTCGTCGCTGGAATTCGCCGAAGCGCAATTCAAGCGGACGCAATCGTTGACGGGCACCGGCACGCTATCGATATCGACGCTCGACGACCATCGCCGCGAACTGCTTTCGGCGCAGGCGCTGGTGCGCGGCGCGGAAGCGGCGGTGGACCGCGCCAAGCTCGACCTCGATTACACCACGATCACCGCACCACTGAGCGGCCGTGTCGACCGGCGTCTGCTGTCACCGGGCAACCTTGTGCAGGCCGATCAGACCGTCCTGACGACGATCGTCTCGCTCGACCCGATCGACTTCTATTTCGACGTCGACGAGCGGCGGCTGCTTTCCTATGCGCGGGTCGCGCGCGAACGTGGTAGTGCGTTGCAGGAAGGCGGCGGTGCGCTGGAGGTGCTGGTCACCATCGCCGACTCCAATGAAGAGCCGTTCAAGGGCAAGCTCGACTTTGCCGAAAACCGTGTCGACCCACAGAGCGGCACGATGCGCGTGCGTGCCCGTCTTGAAAACCCGAAGCTGGTACTGCAGCCGGGTCTCTTCGGCCGTGTGCAGATCGAAGGCTCGAACACCTACAAGGCCGTGCTCATTCCGGACGAGGCGATTGGCGCCGACCAGAACGAGCGCATCGTCTACGAGGTGACCGGGGATGGATCAGTGGTGACCAAGCCGGTGCGCCTTGGACCGAAGCTGCACGGCTATCGCGTCATCCGCTCAGGCATGACCGGTGATGAGACCATCGTCGTCAACGGCCTCATGCGGGCGCGCCCCGGCACCAAGGTGAAGCCCGAAATGGTTGAGCTGCCCCCTGAGGCGCAAGCGGTGGGGACGGCGCAATGAGGTTCGCTCACTTCTTCGTCGACCGACCGATCTTCGCGTCGGTGCTTTCGATCGTACTCCTGATCGTCGGCAGCATCGCCTATTTCCAGCTTCCGGTGGCGCAGTATCCGGAAATCGCCCCGCCGACCATCGTCGTTCGCGCCGCCTATCCTGGTGCTGACGCCGACACCGTTGCCAATACCGTCGCGACGCCGCTCGAACAGGAAATCAACGGCGTCGAGAACATGCTCTACATGTCCTCCTATTCGACCGCCGACGGTTCGATGGCGCTGACGATCACCTTCAAGCTCGGCACCGACCTCGACCAGGCGCAGGTGCTGGTGCAGAACCGCGTGTCGATCGCCGAACCGCGCCTGCCGGAAGAGGTTCGCCGCATCGGCATCACCACGGCGAAGAGTTCGCCCGACCTGATGATGGTCGTGCATCTGCTCTCGCCCACCGAGCGCTACGACCAGCTCTACGTCTCGAACTATGCGCGCACGCGCATTCGCGACCTGCTGGTGCGGCTCGACGGCGTCGGCGACGTCATCCTGTTCGGCGAGCGCGAATATGCGCTGCGCGTCTGGCTCGATCCGGAAAAGCTCTCGGCCTACGGCATGACGGCGGGTGATGTCGTGCAGGCGCTGCGTGAACAGAACGTGCAGGTCTCCGGCGGCTCGATCGGCGGTCCGCCGGCGCCGGGTGACAGCGCGTTCCAGTATACCGTCACGACGGACGGTCGCTTCAGCGATGCGCGGCAGTTCCGCTACGTCATCGTCAAGGCGACGGAAACGGGCCGGCTCGTGCAGTTGCAGGACGTTGCCCGCATCGAACTCGGCGCGCGCGAATACGTCAACAACAGCTATCTGGACGGTAGCCCGGCGGTGGCGCTCGGCATCTTCTCGCGGCCGGGCACCAATGCGCTCGATGCCGCCGAGCAGATCCAGAAGGTGATGACCGACGTGTCGCGGGATTTCCCCGACGGCCTTGAATACCGGATCGTCTACAACCCGACCGAGTTCATCTCGGAATCGATCAACGAGGTCTACAAGACGATCGCCGAGGCGGCGGTTCTCGTAGCCATCGTCGTTCTCGTCTTCCTGCAGTCCTGGCGCACGGCGATCATCCCGATCGTGGCGATCCCCGTGTCGCTGGTCGGTACCTTCGCCTTCCTCTACGCCTTCGGCTTCTCGCTGAACATGCTGACGCTGTTCGGCCTGGTACTGGCAATCGGTATCGTCGTCGACGATGCGATCGTGGTGGTGGAGAACGTCGAGCGAAATCTCGCGCGTGGCATGACCCCGCGCGAGGCCTCGCACGTGACCATGGACGAGGTGGGGGCCGCGGTCATCGCCATCTCGCTGGTGTTGACCGCGGTCTTCGTGCCGACCGCCTTCATCCCCGGTATCGCCGGCCAGTTCTACCTGCAGTTCGCGGTGACGATCTCGGTCGCAACGGTCATTTCCGCCTTCAACTCGTTGACGCTGTCGCCCGCATTGGCGGCGATCCTGCTGAAACCGCATGAGAACGGCCACCACGAGAGCCGCAATCCGATCACGCGTTTCGGCCGGTCACTGGCAAACGGCTTCAACAACGGCTTTGACCGCATGGCCGAAGGTTATGCATTTATCGTGCGCAAGCTGGTTTCGACGAGGACGGCGCTGGCTGCGGCCCTCATCGTTTTCGTCGGCCTGCTCGGAGCGACCTGGTACATGGCGCAGATCGTGCCGCGCGGCTTCGTGCCGACGATGGACCAGGGCTATGCGATCGTCGTCATCCAGCTTCCGGACGGGGCCTCGCTCGACCGGACCGACGCCGTGGTCAAGCGGGCTTCGAAGATCATCGAGGACGTGCCCGGGGTGAAGAGCGCCGTTGCCTTTGCCGGCTTCAACGGTGCGACCTTCACCAATGCATCCAATTCGGGCGTGGTTTTCGCCTCCTTCGAAAGCTTCGAAGAGCGGCTGAAGCATGGGCAGCGCGCCAACCAGATCATCGGTCAGCTCTATGGCAGCCTGCAGAGTATCCAGGAGGCCTTCATCATCGCCGTGCCGCCGCCTTCGGTCCGCGGCATCGGCAACTCCGGCGGCTTCAAGATGCAGATCATGGACCGCCAGGGCTCCGACATGCGCCGAGCGCTGGGACTTGCCTATCAGATGATGGGTGCTGCCAACCAGACGGAGGGGTTGACCGGGGTCTTCACCACATTCTCGGCCTCGAGCCCGCAATACTTCCTGGCGATCGATCGCGACAAGGCGCGTACGCTCAACGTGCCGATCCCCAATATCTTCGAGGCGCTGTCGATCAACCTTGGCACCTCCTACGTCAACGACTTCAATGCCTTTGGCCGTGTCTACCAGGTACGGGCTCAGGCCGATCAGCAGTACCGCATCGAGCGTGACGACATCCTCGCGCTGAAGGTGCGTTCGGCGACCGGTGCGCTGGTGCCGATGGGGACGCTCGTCGAAATCAAGGATACCGCCGGCCCGACACTGGTTCAGCGCTACAACATGTATGTGTCGGTTCCGATCCAGGGCAACCCCGGCATCGGCGTATCGACGGGGACTGCTCTCGACAAGATGGAGGCACTGGCCGCCCAGATCCTGCCGCAGGGCACGACCTTCGAGTGGACGGAGCTTGCCTTCCAGGAACGGCAGACCGGCAACACGGCGGTGTTCATCTTCGCGCTGTCGGTGGTCTTCGTGTTCCTGGCGCTGTCGGCCCAGTATGAAAGCTGGGTGCTGCCGCTGGCGATCATCCTGATCGTACCGCTCGGCGTGCTCGCAGCGCTGGCCGGCGTGTTCGTCCGCGGCCTCGATAACAACGTGCTGACCCAGATCGGGCTTATCGTGCTGATCGGCCTTGCGGCCAAGAACGCGATCCTGATCGTCGAGTTCGCGCGGCAGGGCGAGGACGAAGGCAAGACTCCGATCGAGGCGGCGGTCGAGGCCAGCCAGTTGCGCCTCAGGCCGATCCTGATGACCGCTTTTGCCTTCATCCTCGGCGTGGTGCCGCTGATGATCGCCACCGGCCCGGGTGCTGAAATGCGCCAGTCGCTCGGCACCGCGGTGTTCTCAGGCATGCTCGGCGTGACCTTCCTCGGCCTGTTCCTGACGCCGGTCTTCTACGTGGCCCTCAGGTCGCTTCGGCGGCGCAAACCGGTTGTGGCGACAGAGCCCGCCACTCATCCGGCGGAGTAGCCAAGCCCTCCTAGAAAGTGGCGATGCCCGGCAGCAATGCCGGGCATTTGCTGTTGAACGGGGCCAAATTCCCGGTTCGCAGTCGGGGGCGGTGACGAAAACGTGAGCAGGGCCTGCCGTTTGTAACTGGACGAGGCCGAAAGCTTGAACAATTCTCTCCCCGCCCGTGACGCCATCATCAGGCCGAGCGAAGGCAAAGGCTTCCATTCGCTGTTCAACGGCTTCACTCCACGCGGCCCTCAGGCCCGAGGTCAAGCAAAGTGAGAGAGGTGAAGGCTGATGCTCCGGTACCTTGTCTACACGTTCGCCGCCATATGGCTCATTCATGCGTTCTGGCCATCGGTCACGCATGCGCAACAACCGCCAAGCCACGCCAGCCAATGCCAGGCGATTGCAGAGGCTATACCCCAGGCGATCTTCGCCAGCTTCACCCCCGCCGCTGCCGCCAAGAGACAGGCAGCGGTCGGCGAGGTGACGATAACCTATCTCGGCCACTCCACCTTCCTGATCGAGACACCCGGCGGCGTGTCGATCGCGACCGACTACAATGGCTGGTTCGCGCCGTCGGCGCCGCCGACGGTCGCAACGATGAACAAGGCGCATTCGAGCCACTACACGCTTTTGCCTGACCCGGCGATCAAGAACGTCCTGCACGGCTGGGGCGACAGCGGCAAGCCCGCCCGTCATGACCTCGTGGTGGGCGACACCTACATTCGCAACGTCACGACCGACATCCGCGCCGGTGGGGCGGCGATGGAGCACGACGGCAACTCGATCTTCATCTTCGAGGTGGCGGATCTGTGCATCGGGCATCTCGGGCATCTTCATCACGAACTCGACGACAGCCACTATCGCCAGATCGGCCGGCTCGACGTTCTCATGGTTCCCGTCGACGGTGGCCTGACCATGGGGGGCGAAAGCATGAGCCGGGTCGTCAACCGGCTGCGGTCGTCGCTGATCCTGCCGATGCATCGCCGCGGTCCACCAATCGATGCTTTCCTCGATATGTTCGGCGAAGACTATGACAAACGCTTCGCCGAAAGTGCCAGCATCAAAGTCTCTTTGCGTTCCTTGCCAAGCAAACCTCTGATTTATATTCTGCAGGGCGTCTGAACTCTCAGGATCGCCCGATGAAGTTGCTTGTAGTTGGCGTTTCGCTTTTCCTGTCCCTGTCGACCCTTGCCGAGGCAGGCGGCGCGCCTCCGCCCCGCATGCCCTCTCCTGAAGGACAACAACTGCAGAACGCACCTGAGACGACGGTGCGGCCGGCGGGCGCGCAGGAGGTGTTCGTGATGCCCTCGGGCAATATCGGCTGCGTCTATACGCCGGCCGGCGGCACGCCGGTCTACCAGCCCGCCGACGGCGGCCCCGAACTTTCCTGCGATATCGTCGCGCCGCATTATGTTCGGGCCACAATGGGCCGCACCGGTGCAGCCATGCTTGATCACGCCGTCGGCGATCCGAGCTGTTGTTCCTCCGGGCAGGTGCTCGACTACGGGCAAAGCTGGGTGCGGGGGCCGTTTTCCTGCGCCTCCGAACGCACTGGCCTTTCGTGCCGTCGCGATGACGGACACAGCTTCCTCCTAAGCCGCGCGCGGGTATCGGCCGACTGAAAAGCCGCGCCCCGGCTGGACGAAAAGCGGCAATAAAACTATAAGGCGCCCCATTCCTACATAATCATGCATGCAGAGGGTGCCATGGCTGGCCATTCACAGTTCAAGAACATCATGCACCGCAAGGGCCGTCAGGATGCGGTGCGCTCGAAAATGTTTTCCAAGCTCGCGCGCGAGATCACGGTTGCCGCCAAGTCCGGTATGCCCGACCCGGCGATGAACGCGCGCCTGCGCCTGGCGATCCAGAACGCCAAGGCGCAGTCGATGCCGAAGGACAACATCGAACGGGCGATCAAGAAGGCCTCCGGCGGAGACGCGGAGAACTACGAAGAAGTCCGCTACGAGGGTTACGGCCCCGGTGGCGTTGCCGTCATCGTCGAAGCCTTGACCGACAACCGCAACCGTACCGCCTCCAACGTGCGCTCGACCTTCACGAAGGCTGGCGGTGCGCTCGGTGAAACCGGTTCGGTTTCCTTCTCCTTCGATCGCGTCGGCGAGATCACCTACAAGCTTTCGGTCGGTGACGCCGACAAGGTGATGGATGCGGCGATCGAAGCGGGTGCCGACGACGTCACCACCGACGAGGACGGTCACACGATCATCTGCGGCTTCGAGGCGATCGGCGAAGTCTCCAAGGCGCTCGAAGACACGCTCGGCGAAGCCGAAACGGTCAAGGCGATCTGGAAGGCCCAGAACACCGTTCCGGTCGACGAAGAAAAGGCGCAGTCGCTGATGAAGCTCATCGACATCCTTGAAGACGACGACGACGTCCAGAACGTCTATTCGAACTTCGAAGTGTCGGACGAGATTCTGGCGAAGCTGTCGGCCTGATCCGACGCCCGGCAAGTTCCGGAATATTCACCCGTGTCCGAAAGGACACGGGTTCTTCTTTGGGCGTCGTGCGCCGGGACGAGCGCGCAAAATACGCCCTAGCACTTTGATTCGAGAGCGTCTTCCCGCTTCCAGCGTTTCCACTTGAACGCTAATGTGGCGCTGATGACCTATCAGTTCGCTATCTTCGATTTCGATGGCACGCTGGCCGATACGGCGGCGGGCTTCATGGCCGCCTGCAACAGTGCCGCGCGTCGCTACGGCTTTCGTGAGCTTTCCACTGCGGAATTCCAGTCGCTGAGAACGATGGGCAACCGCGAAATCATCGCGCATCTCGGCGTGCCCGTATGGAAGTTGCCGCAGATTGCCACCTTCATGCGTAGGGCCATGGCGGCCGAGGCTGCCTCCGTCCGGCTGTTTCCGGGCGTTGCCGAGTTGCTGGCGCGGTTGAAGGCTGCCGGTATCGGCATCGCCATCGTCAGCTCGAACGCGGAAGAGGGCATTCGCGCTGCGCTCGGAGAAGCGGCTGCCGCTGTGGACCTATTCGAATGCGGTGCTGCTCTTTTCGGCAAGGCGCAGCATTTCAAGAAGGCGATCCGATACTCGGGCCTGGATCCCGCCCGGTTCCTTGCGATCGGGGACGAGGCGCGCGACATCGAGGCGGCGCGCAAGGCCGGCATTGCCGCAGGTGCCGTGGCCTGGGGCTATGCCGATCCGGACTTTCTGCAGAAGCTTGGACCGGACCGGTTTTTCACCCGCATGGAGGAGATCGCGCCCGCGTTCGGCGTGAACTGATCCCTAGCGTCAGGCGGCCTTGGCGAGCTCCTTCTGCGCATCCGCGAAGAGGCGAAGCGAATTCAGGCGGGCGTCCATGTCGAAGATCGGCATGGAG
>NZ_JAEPRP010000137.1:0-6688 GCF_016652895.1 Ensifer sp. SSB1 | reverse complement strand
TGTCTGCTTAAGGAATGTTGCGATCTTGCGGCGGACCGTCTCTGGCCCGCCGACCACCGCATACATCATCGAACGGTCGACGAAGATCTTTTCGTCATAGCTCCAGAGTCCATCCATCGACTGGACCGGCGGCGGGAACTGCCCGCGCGCATTGCGACGCAGCGCCACGAAGGATTGTTGCATCGAGGTGAAGAGATAGTTCGCCTCCTCATCCGTATCGGCGGCGACACCCATGACGCCGACCATGACCTGAGGCTTGTCGAGCGTCTCGGACGGGGTAAAGCGTTCGCGGTAAATTTCGAGCGCCGAGAGCAGCATGTCGGGCGCGAAATGCGAGGCGAAGGCGAAGGGGAGGCCGAGCATACCGGCGAGATGGGCGCTGAAATGGCTGGAGCCCAGCAGCCAGATCGGCACATTGGTATCGGCACCCGGAACGGCGATGATCTTCTGGTCCTCGGCCACCGGGCCGAGCAACGCCTGCAGTTCGACGACGTCGTTCGGGAAATTGTTGCCGCTCGCTTCCATGTTGCGCCGAAGCGCCTGGGCGGTGCGCATGTCGGTTCCAGGTGCGCGGCCGAGGCCGAGATCGATGCGCCCCGGATAAAGAGCTGCCAGCGTGCCGAACTGTTCGGCGATCACCAGCGGCGAGTGGTTGGGCAGCATGATGCCGCCGGAGCCGACGCGGATGGTCTTGGTGGCGGCAGCCACGTGCGAGATCACCAGCGAGGTCGCGGCACTGGCGATGCCCTTCATGCCGTGATGCTCTGCCAGCCAGAACCGTTGATAACCGTTTTCCTCGGCAGCCTGGGCCAGCCGGCGCGAATTTTCGAGCGATTGGGCGACGCTGCCGCCTTGCGTGATCGGGGAGAGATCGAGGACGGAGAAAGTCGCCATGGCAAGGGCCTTCATTGAGAGAAATTGATGGAAAGCTATGTAAGCTCAATTTTCCTCAATCCAAGGGTGGTAGCGAAGAAATCCCCGCGGGTCCTTTCAACTGTGCGTATGTTTTTGTTTTGTTCACTTTTTGCTGGCAGCGTCCGGACTGGCATCATAGGGTGAATTTCATGCAGAATACGATTCGCATCATCGGCATCGATCCGGGCCTGCGCCGCACCGGCTGGGGCATCATCGAGACGCTCGGCAATTCGCTGCGCTTCGTGGCTTCAGGCACCGTTACCTCCGATGGCGATATGGATCTCGCCTCGCGGCTCTGCCAGCTGCACGACGGCCTTGCCGAGGTGGTGCACGGCTACCAGCCGCACGAGGCGGCAGTGGAGCAGACCTTCGTCAACAAGGACGCGACTGCGACGCTGAAACTCGGCCAGGCACGCGGCATCGCGATGCTGGTGCCGGCGCGCGCCGGGCTGAGGGTCGCCGAATATGCACCGAACGCGGTCAAGAAGGCGGTGATCGGCGTCGGCCATGGCGAGAAGCAGCAGATCCACATGATGATCAAGGTTCTGATGCCGAAGGTCGAGTTCAAGGGCAACGATGCGGCGGACGCGTTGGCGATCGCCATCTGCCATGCCCACAACCGGCAATCTGTGACCAGCCGGCTCGCCGCATTGATGGCGTAGTTGCAGTAGATCTAAAGTATGACGGCGACCCTACGCGTCTTGAAAGACGCGCGACGCTGGAGACAAGATATCTTCCGATGGTCTGGGCGACCATCCCCCACCGCGAGAGACGCCATATGAACGGCAAATTGAAGGGTACCATCGACGAGATCGGCGAGGATCATGTCGTGCTCGACGTGCATGGCGTCGGCTATGTCGCCTTTTGTTCGGCGCGCACGTTGTCCAAGCTCGGCTCTGCCGGCGAGGCGGCCATACTCTTCATCGAGACCTATGTGCGCGAGGATCAGTTGAAGCTCTTCGGCTTCCTGACGGCGCTGGAGCGCGAGTGGTTCCGGCTGCTGCAGAGCGTGCAGGGCGTCGGCTCGAAGGTGGCGCTCGCGGTGCTGTCGACCCTGACGCCGGGCGAGCTGGCCAATGCCATCGCGCTGCAGGACAAGACCTCGGTCTCGCGCGCGCCGGGTGTCGGCCCCAAGGTCGCGGTTCGCATCGTCACCGAGCTCAAGAACAAGGCGCCGTCCTTTGCCGGCGAGATGGCATCATCGATCGGCCTCAAGCAGGAGCTTGGAGAAGGCGTCGCGTCCGCGCCGGTATCGGATGCGGTTTCGGCACTCACCAATCTTGGCTACTCGCGTGACCAGGCGGCCAATGCGGTTGCAGCTGCACTGAAGAACGGCGGCGAGGGCGGCGACAGCGCCAAGCTCATTCGCCTCGGCCTCAAGGAACTGGCGCGATGAGCGCTTGCCTTGGCGGGGCGCAGAAGGCAGAACGGAAGAGGCCGGACACCGGTGGGTGCCCGCGCCATGACGACCGACCAACTGGAACGAATGCATGACTGATGCGGCACGTCTGATAACGCCGGAAAAACGCGGTGAGGATCTCGACGCGACCATGCGTCCGCAGTCGCTGGACGAGTTTACCGGCCAGGCGGAAGCGCGCGCCAACCTGAAGATCTTCATCGAGGCGGCCAAGAACCGCGGCGAGGCGCTGGACCACGTACTCTTCGTCGGCCCGCCCGGTCTCGGCAAGACGACGCTTGCGCAGATCATGGCCAAGGAGCTCGGGGTCAATTTCCGCTCGACTTCCGGTCCGGTCATCGCCAAGGCCGGTGACCTTGCGGCCCTGCTCACCAATCTCGAAGAGCGTGACGTGCTCTTCATCGACGAAATCCACCGGCTCAACCCTGCCGTCGAAGAGATTCTCTATCCGGCGATGGAGGATTTCCAGCTCGACCTCATCATCGGCGAGGGCCCGGCGGCGCGCTCGGTGAAGATCGACCTGTCAAAATTCACGCTGGTGGCGGCGACGACCCGCCTCGGTCTCTTGACGACGCCGCTTCGCGACCGCTTCGGCATTCCGGTGCGGCTCAATTTCTATACGGTCGAGGAACTGGAATCGATCGTCCGGCGTGGCGCCAGGCTGATGGGCCTCGGCATGACCGACGACGGTGCGCGCGAAATCGCCCGCCGCGCCCGCGGCACGCCGCGCATTGCCGGCCGGCTGTTGCGCCGAGTGCGCGACTTCGCCGAAGTGGCGCGCGCCGAAGCCGTGACCAAGCAGATTGCCGACGAAGCGCTGACGCGGCTGCTTGTCGACAACATGGGGCTCGACCAGCTCGACCGTCGCTACCTCTTCATGATCGCGCAGAATTTCGCCGGCGGTCCTGTCGGCATCGAAACTATCGCCGCTGGCCTCTCGGAACCGCGCGATGCGATCGAAGACATCATAGAGCCCTACCTGATCCAGCAGGGCTTCATCCAGCGAACACCGCGCGGTCGTATCTTGACCGCGAATGCCTGGAAACATATCGGCCTCAACCCGCCGAAAGAGGTCGAGGCGACGCAGTTTCGGCTGACACTCGAGGACGAATAGATGATTACACGCCGCGGATTATTGAAAGTGATCGGCGGCGGGATCGCCAGCATGGCGGCACTCGGCGGTTACGCCTTTGCCGTGGAGCCACTGGCTCGCCTGAGCGTGACCCGTTACGCGGTGACGCCGCCCGGTTGGACGCCCGGCCTAAAGCTTCGTGTCGTCATGCTCACGGATATCCATGCTTGCGAGCCGTGGATGCCGGCGAGCCGCATCGCTTCGATTTGCCGCCAGGCCAACAGTCTCGGCGGCGATGTCACGGTGCTCCTCGGCGACTATGTCGCCGGTATGAACTTCGTCACCAGCTACGTGCATTCCAGCGAATGGTCGAAAGCGCTTGCCACGCTCACGGCACCGCTCGGCGTTCATGCCGTGATGGGCAATCACGACTGGTGGGAGGACAAGACGGCGCAGAGAAATGGCGCTGGTCCGACCTTCGGGCACAAGGCGCTGCAGGATGTCGGCATCAACGTCTACAGCAATCGGGCGACCCGGCTTGAAAAGGACGGGCAGGGCTTCTGGATTGCCGGTCTCGAAGACCAGCTTGCCCTGGTGCCGGGCAAGAAGTGGCAGCGCCAGCGCATGACAGGTCTCGACGATCTCGACGGCACGCTTGCCCAGGTGGCCGACGGTGATCCTGTCATTCTGCTTGCCCACGAGCCGGACATCTTCCCGAGCGTTCCCGCGCGGGTCGCGCTGACGCTGTCGGGTCATACCCACGGTGGCCAGGTGCGGTTTCTCGGCTACGCGCCGGTGGTGCCTTCGCGCTTCGGCGATCGCTACGCCTATGGCCATATGGTCGAGGAAAACCGCAACCTCATCGTCTCGGGTGGACTCGGCTGCTCTCTCGCGCCTGTCCGTTTCGGCGTCCCGCCGGAGATCGTCGTCATCGATCTCGGGTAATCACGTCCACGCCGTGCGCGAGGGGTGCCCGCCACCCCTAGTCGGGCGGGGTAGCCGATTGGGGAGGGCCGAGCGTCGCCTGTCTCCGTCGCTGGTGATGTGCCTGGCTCATTTCAAGGGGTAACGGCTGCGATCTGTGAATTCGTATTCAATGTGACTATTTTACAATATTCTTAATCTCGCCACAGCGATGCCGCGCTTTGAGCCGATTTCGTCCGTACCTAGAGCCCGGGCGACGCCAGACCTAGTCCAAAGGCCAGTTCGCAGGCGCTGAAAGGTGTCAGGAATGCGGCAAAGTATGGGCTAGCTAAGGCGACAACGGGCGTAACAGTATCACATGCCGCCTAGGGACAGACGGAAGAGTATTGCGTTCAGCGTTATTTCACATGGTCTGAGGGAACACGAAGAGGCGCCAAATTAGCGGGGAGTGCCGTTCCCATGTGATGCTAACGACATCGGAAGGTACTTTTCTAATGGGACTCACGTTTCTGATTAATACCCTGAGCCTGGATCTCGTCATCGGACTGAAAACAGGCCTGCGCATTCTTCATTTCATCGGCCTTGCGCTCGGATTGGGCGCCGCCACCGTTCTCGACCTCATGATCCTGCGCTTTTTCATCAAGGGGAAGGTGTCTCCGGAGCACTTCGCCGTGTTTCACTTCGGGTCGAGGATCGTCAATTGGGGGTTGATCCTCCTATGGGTCACCGGTTTCGGCTTCCTGGCCTATTACGGCTTCTTCGAGCCGATCAAGCTCGGTAACGAAAAAGTCTGGGCGAAGATGACCATCGTCGCCATCCTGACGATCAACGGGGCGTTCATCCACGCGGTCATCCTGCCGAAGGTGAAGGCGCAGATCGGTTCGTCGCTGATGGATGGCATGTCGACGATGCAGCGCAGTGTTTTCCTCGTCTCCGGCGCCGTCTCGGCCACATCCTGGTATGTGCCGCTGATGCTCGGTGCACTGCCGCAACTCAACTTCGTGGTGCCGATGACTGCCATCCTGACGGCTTATGCGGTGCTGCTCGCTGCGGCCATTGCCTTTGCGCACAGTCTACTCTTCGTCGTACCGGGCTCGGCAGTGAGACCCAGGTCCTCTTCGCGCGTTGAGCCGGAAATGGAACTTCCCGCGGTCGCCTGACCGCCCCGGCAGCTGATCGACTGCCCCGATCGGCGCTGGTTTCGGCGCGACAAGAAAGGCCCGGCGTCCGCGACGCCGGGCCTTTCCGCTTGATGTCAGGCAAGCATGGCTCCGATCGTGCGCCGCAGCCGCTCGATTCCGCCCGGCTGCCACCCCATTCCTCTCAGCCTTCGGGTATTCATGGCATTGAAGGACGCCAGGGGCGCGGCATCCGGCAAGGCATGCGTGCTGCCGGTGATCTCCTTGACGATGGCAAGCAGCGCGCGGTTATCGACAAGCACGTCGGAGACATTGAGGGTCACGCACCCGGCAGGTTCACGCGGGCTTTCGATTGCCAATCGGACCGCAGCGCCGACATCGTCGCCATGCACCTCCGTGCCCGCGCGCGACAGAACCGGGCGTCCGGTGAGGTAGTCCGAGACGAGTTCCTGCCACTTGTGGCGGGTGCCGGGGCGCGTCTCGCCGTAGACACCGGTGACCCGCAGGTTGACGGGCCTGAATTCCGGGCCGGACATGGCGGCCAGAGCCTGTTCGGCTTCGAGCTTGAGGCGGCCGTAGAGCGTTTCCGGCCGGCACGGCGTTTCTTCCATGAGTTCCAGGCCCGGCATCTGCTCGCCGTAGACGGCACGGCTCGACAGAAACAGGCAGGTCTTCACCCCGCTCATGCTTGCCTCCCGAAAGAGGCGAAGGCTGCCGTCCAGATTGGCCACGCGAAAGCCTTCGGGGTCGTTGCCTTCGCCACCCCGGTAGCGTCCTGGCACATGTTCAAAGGCCGCGTGGACAAAATGGTCGATATTCGCGAAGGCTGCACCTTGGTCGCGCGTCGCATCGAGTGCCAGCGGCTGAAACGCGGTCGGGGCCCGGAAGTGCCCGGTTGCCGGCGGTGTGCGTGCCCCGACGACGACCTCGTAGCCGTGGTCGGCCAGATGCTCGACGATGAAGCGGCCGACGAAGCCCGTGCCGCCCGAGACAAGTACCCGGCTCATCGGTATGCCGGATTGGGTAGGGAGGCGATCTCCGGGATGCCGTCCCCGGTCAGGTAGGCGAACCAGAGGTCGATCAGCGGCTGCAGGATCTCGGCTCGGGGGTGATCCGTCTCCCAGGGCTTTTCATACTGGAAGTGCAGCACGCCGATCGAGCGCCAGTCCCAGAGATCGGGCATGTTGAACCAAACATATTGCAGCATGTTCATCGTCACCG
>NZ_JAEPRP010000135.1:0-20309 GCF_016652895.1 Ensifer sp. SSB1 | reverse complement strand
TTGAAGCGTCAGGACGGGCCGCAGGTGAAAACCACCGTCTTCAATGTCTGCATCATGGACTACGAGATGTTGCGCACCATGCCTGCGCCGCAGCTTGCCTGGCTGAAGCGCGGGCTGAAGGAACTGCACTGGCATCTCGGGCTGTCGCGGGAGAAGGAGGTGGGGTGAGGCGCAGAGCGCTTGCGATAGGAGCGACAAGGCCAGGCCACCGAGACAATGATCTCGATCCATCTTCTTGCGATTGCGGCCTCCTGATCGGCACGAACGGGCGTGCTGTCGATCATCTGGACGTCGCCGTCATGAGCAAAGGTGGCGGCGTCCTTTTCAAATCTGGCTGCCCTTCCACCTGGGACGATGTGGTATGTGGCCTTCGCGTTTGGGCAGGGTGCAGTCCAATGCCCAAACACGTTGCGCGGAGCGTTGAAAGCGTGTCTTGCTTTCTCGGCAAGTTGGCGGAGGAGCGGGCGTGTCGGAAAATCACTTTGATGTCGTGTTGGAAGAACTGACTGATCGAGCCGTCGGCAGACTTCTGAAGGCCGATGCCTTTGATGCTCCCGCGTTTGACGCTCTAAAAGATCACCTTCGGCAAAAGGCCGCAGGGCTTCAAAGTGAGGCCGCACTGTCAAAGCAGATTTCGCTCAGCCTCCGCTCTGCCGCCGGGGCCATACGAAGTCGGGCGGAGTATCTTCCTGACGTTCGGCAGCACCTCCAACGCGCCGAAGACTTCGATAGGATGCTTGATCTGTTGATTGCCGGAGAAACACGCTCAGATCGCAGCCCGGGCGTTCCGCTCATCATTTGACCGTTGCCATGTAACCGCCACCGGCATTCTCACCGCTCCAGAACGTCCGATGGGGGCTCATGAGTTCGTCCTCGATCTCGGGGAAGGGGCCGAAGACCTCGACCGGCTTCTGGCCGGAGGTGAGAACCGTGCGGGACGAAAGGTTCATGGTCGGCTTTTCTGGGTGGTCGCCGGTTTCGGCAAGCAGCTTCTCCTCCTCGTCGCCCGGTGGCCAAGGGGCGCACCAAGCGGAAAGCAGCGCAACGGCACGGAACCATCGTCAAGCGCAATGCGCGGTTCGCCGTACGAGCTTTTTGCGCTGTTCGACAAGAAAGTCGACGAGCGCACGGGTCTTGGCGGGCATCTGGGCACGCGACGGCACGTAGAGATAGAAAGCGGGACGGGGATGAGCCCAGGGGAGAAGGACACGCACCAGAGAGCCGTCCTGCAAATGCTGACGAACGCAGAGATCAAGGTGCTGCACCAGGCCGAGGCCCTCGAGTGCCGCCTGCAACATGCTCCCGTCGTCGTTGAAGATGGCGTTGCCCTGGGGCTCGTAGACCACGGTGCGTGCTTCCTCGCCGGGGGTAAGGAACGTCCAGCGGTCGATGGTGCCGCTTGAAGTGAAGCGGTAGGACAGGCAGTTGTGGTGTTTCAGCTCCTGCGGCGTCTCGGGGACGCCATGGCGTTCGAAATACTGCGGCGCACCGACGATCGCCATCTCCAGCGGTGGCGTGATGGGCACCGCAATCATGTGCTCGTCCAGGCTTTCACCCAACCGGATGCCGGCGTCGAGCCCTTCGGCCACGATGTTGGAGAAGCCGTCGTCAGTCACCAGTTCCAGCCGCAGCTTCGGGTAGCGCGCCAGGAACGCCGCCATATGCGGCTCGATCAACGAGCGTGCGGCGACGCGTGATACGGACAGGCGGATGGTGCCCGACGGCTCCGTGCCGGCTTCGCCCAGGTCCGTGACCGCACCTTCGATCGCGGCAAACGCGGGCTGAAGCACGTCGAACAGACGCTGGCCTTCCTCGGTCAACGACATGTCGCGCGTAGTGCGGTTGATGAGCCGCACGTTCAAGTGCCGCTCCAGGGATTTCAGGTGCTGCGACACGGTTGCACGCGTCACCTCCATTTCCAAGGCGGCCTTGGTGAAGCTGCGGCGGCGGGCGACGTGCACGAACCACGCCATGGCGGGAAGCAGAGACGGATCTAGCGGCATATTGTCAGTTATCACTTAACACTGATGTCATGTCCAGGCGGTTTATCCGATCCATTCCCCCACGTAGAATTCAGCCCATACCCACCGAGATCCAGTCTGGCATAAAGGGCATGGTCTCGGGTTGCGGGCATCTTCGAACAGGCAAAGGAGCCTCGTCATGACCGGAATTTCAAAGGAAAGAATGCAGAAGGCCCTGGAGCAGGAAAAGACCATCTCCGCGGACGATCACGCCAAGGTCAAGGCGCTCGCCGGCATGGTCAAGATGCCGCGCAGCTTCATCTTCAAGAACCCCGACACATACGGCATGGAAGGCTGGCATGACCTGTCCATCCCGTCCGACGACGGCACGCCGCTCGAAGCCTGGTACATTCCGGCCAAGGGCGGCGAGAGCAACAAGCTTGTCATCTTCAACCACGCCCTGCCGATGTGCCGCGCCGGCTATCCCGGCCACATGGGCGCGCCGTGGGGCAACTTCATCGAGCCGGTCGAGATCGACTTCGTCATCCAATACAAGCACCTGACCGACGCCGGCTACAACGTGCTGACCTACGACTTCCGCAATCACGGGCAGAGCGGGGCTGCCAATGGCGGCGTCTGCGGCGTCGGCCAGTGGGAATGGCGTGACTGCGTCGGCGTGAAGAAATTCGTCGATGCCCATCCGCGCCTGGGCAAGATGGACGTTGCCCTGTTCAGCCAGTGCCTGGGCGGCGTTTCGCAGTATGCGGCAATCACCAAACGCCCCGAGCTGTTCGAGAACGTCAAGTGCCTGCTGAGCCCGCTGGTCCCGAACATGACGTCGGTCTTCACCAAGCTCTCGGGCTATCAGGGCATTGCGCAGTACCAGGAACTGATCGATCTGGAGATTCTGAAGCTCGGCGGATTTGCTGCCGCTGACATGTCGGGCAGATTGTGGGCTCCGAACGTCAAGCTGCCGGTCTTCATGTGGCAGGTGCTCGACGATGCCGTCATCAACAACCCTGGTGACGCCGAGAGCACCTTCGACGCGCTCGCGAGCAACGACAAGGAACTCTACTGGATCGAGGGCACGACAAAGCGCTTCGAGGACGGCTACAACTGGTTTGGCCGCCACCCCGAGAAGGTGCTGTCCTATCTGGCCAGGTACATGAACTGACGCCCTACGGCGCTGCGCGTCTTGTCAGACGGGCAGCGCTGTAGCACTTTGAATTTTTACGATCAAAGGAAACCTGCAGTAAGGCGAACGCCGGTGCGGCTGTTCTGGAAAATGCCAGCGGAGTCGCTCCGGCGTTCTCGGATATGGTCGCACGTTCCGCTGTCGGGCGGGCCGCGTCACCGCCGCCAGAAGGTGCGGTGGGGGCTGAGGAGCTCGTCCTCGATCTCGGGGAAGGGACCAACGACCTCGATCGGCTTCTGGCCGGAGGCAAGGACCGTGCGCGAGGAAAGGTTCATGGTCGGGTTGTCGGGATGGTCGCCGGTTTCGGCCAGCAGCTTTTCCTCTTCGTAGCCATAAACCAGGCGGCCGATATTTGCCCAATAGAGCGTACCCGTGCACATGGCACAGGGCTCGCCGGTCGAAACCAGCGTGCAGCTCCAGAGGAACTTTGCCGGATAGGCGGCCGCGGCCCGCCGGGCAAGCTCCGTCTCGGCGTGACGTACGGTGTCCAGATTGCCCTGGCGCATCAGGATGCGATCGTCGGGGCCGACCAGGACTGCGCCGAAGGGATGGTGGCCATGCACGGCTGCCTCCCGCGCGACCTCATCGGCGGCACGAAGGTGGGCGAGCATCTGATCGCGGGTCATGGTCGGTTGCTCCTGAAAGGTCGTCGACGACTGCGCCTGGAACTGGCTCCATTCGGGCGATCATAGCTTGAAATTCGAGCGGCCGATATCAGGGCGGCGCGGCGTCCTCTGATCCTGCCCGTCTGGCGAAGTAGCCGCATGCCCGACCTCCTGCCAGACACAGGCACAGACACCGGCGGCGGGCCGTGGATCAATCCTTGGCCGGAAAGGCGGAGAGCAGGGGGATGCCGAGTTTCGGCGTCGCTCTGCGCAAGCGATCGAGCTCTTCAGGGGGCGGCGTTCTCACTGCTTTACTCCGCGGGCGCTCCCGGCCAGCTTCCTTGACGACCGGTCGAACATGGCTGGGGTGCCGATGAGGATGTGACGAGTAGGGCGGCGGCTGACGTTCAGGAACGGGTGGGGCACGCCGCGTTTGAGACAGATGCTTTGGTCCGCGGTCAGCCGGCGCGCAGTCCCGTCGATCACGGCGGTCATCGGGCTCTTGCGCTTATAGGCGGTCTCATCGTTGCCTTCGTGGTCGTGGTCGTGGTCGTGGTCGTGGTCGTGGATCGGTGTCGCCGCCACTCACACTTTGGAAGAGGCAGAACTGGTCATTGGTCTCGCTGCCGGACAGAAGGCGCTTCATGAGGACACCGGCAAGGACGTATTCTGTCGCATCCATGTTGATCACGTTTCGAGCTTTTGCCGGAACGCACGGCATGTCTGCATCGAGAAGGGGCAAGAGAAGGGCCGGAGGGCGGCAATTCGTGCTGCGGCGATGGCGCCGGCGAGCAATTTTCGCGAGGTGCTGGTGTGCCGGATTGGAGGTTCGTCGACTGGAGCTGGAGAGGTGCTGGCGCGTCGCAAACGAACCGGCCAAAAGTCGGGCCTGTTGATCGGGGCGCGCTTTCGACCTATATCTCAGTTACGGGAATGGTGTCTCCCTCACAACCGCACTGATGCTGATGACGCCTGCTGACGATCGCTCCCTGGAGCGCGCAGGAGGCTTGAATGCGGTTTCTTCTTGTTTTTCTCGGCTCCGGTATCGGCGGCGTTTTGCGCCATGGCGTAGGGATTCTCGCCGTGCGGATGCTCGGCGCCCAGTTTCCCTTTGGCACGCTTGCGATCAACATCGTCGGCTCGGCGCTGATGGGGCTGATCGCCGGGCTGTTTGCCGCGCTCGACCCCTCAGCCCATGATGCGCGGCTGTTCCTGACGACCGGTCTCATCGGCGGCTTCACCACATTTTCCACCTTCTCGCTCGACGTGGTGTCACTGTGGGAACGCGGCCAGCCGACCGCATCGGTCGCCTACCTGCTGGCGAGCCTTGTCGTCTCCTTCTCGGCGCTGATGCTGACGCTGACCCTGGTGCGGCGTTTCGTGTAACGGGGCTGTGAGCCGACACTACCGGGCGGGTGCTGTCACGGTTCCCTGATGGAACAACATCTGCCATTTCGCGCCGGTACGCTTCCAGATGGAGCTTCGCAGTACATGCCGCTCCGAACCGTCGCTTTCGACCCGATGCGTTCTATAGGTCAGCAGCACCGCGTCGGACGCAATCGCCGTCAGGCGGTAATCATCCGTCTGCAGCTTGCCGTCGTCCGCTTCGTCCTCCTGAAGCAGGAGCTCGATGATTTCCGCGCGGTGATAGACAGTGCCTGATGCCCCGAACTCCACGAAGCCTTCGGCCAGCAGCGCCTCGACCGCCGCCCGCGAACGGCGGATTTCGGGACGGTGGAGCGCCTCTTCGAGCGCGCGGATTTCGGTCAGATGGGGCAGAGGTGTGGTCATTGCTTGTCCAATCCATAGGCCGGTTTCGCCGTGCGGTGGAAGGAATACGCCATTTGGCGGCCGGAGGTCGATCTGTGACCTCGGTCCGGTGATATTGCGGTGAGACCAGAAGGGTTGCCGCTCATTCGACCCGTCGGCCACCTTTTCCCAAGTGGAGGGAAGGGCACCCGCGGTCCATGCCCATTTTCCTCACGGGGCTGCTCGCAACTCCCGATCGCTCTGGCCGCTTCAGGAAGCGGCCGCCAGTTTTTCTTCGCGAGCGATGCGGGCGTCGAGGTCCCTCAGGCGATGTTTGAGGGCGGGGTCGCCGGGCAGCAGCGCCAGCGCATTCGTGAGCATGTCGCGCGCTGTGACGAGGTTCCCATCTCTGATGTGGCGGTTGGCACGGTGGTAGAGGAAATTGACCTTTTCCGTCGGCGCGAAACGATCACCGAAGCGGGTGTGCAGGCGATCGGCCCAGGCGGGGTGGCGGGCCATGGCTGCGACGGCGTTCTGATAGGGCCGCATCGGTGCGTCGATCCGGGCCGAGCGGGCAAGTGCGCGCAGGGCGAGAAGGTCGTTGGCGCGGCAGGCATCGATCAATGACAGCGCGCGCTCGGTGCCGGTAAACACTCTGACGGTGCCGTGGCCGGTCATCTGCACGGGGGTGAGATGCGTTTCCGCCTGCAAGTTCGCGATGCGCTCCGCATGCCGGCGGTCGATCGCGTGGAAGGGATCGTAGAAGATGAAGGCGCGGCCGGCGGCGTGATCCGGGGCAATGCCCATATTGGCATGCAGCTCGGGTGAGAAATGCCGGAGAAATCGATTGTCGTAGGGAACGGCCTTGGGGTTGATCGAGACCTGCGGGCAAAACGCGATGGCCGCGGTGGCGTTGAAACGCCGGCGGTAGCGAAGTGCTGCATAGCCGCCCTGCGAATGGCCGTAGAGGATGCGCTCCGGCGCGGCCTTCAGGATCGGCGCTGCGGCTTCGACCGCCTTGACCACGCTTGCTGCCGGAAACCAGTTGGGACGGCGGCTGATGAAGCCGAGGGCGGCGATATCCGCCTTCTCGCAAAAACGCTGGCCCCAGTAGCGGCTGCCGTTTGCCTGGATTTCCATCTCGTTGAAGGTGATGAGAAGGTAAGGCGAGGCGCCAGGGCGATGGATGACCTCAAGGTTTTCGTCCGAGTAGATGAGCACAGAAACTCCGAAATAATTCGATATTCGTATTAAAATAACGAGAATATCCGGGACATTGTTCTCCGGATGTCTTCGTTTGCTATAGTAATTCGAGTTTATGTCTGATTTCCAGTGGCTTGCAATTCTGTGACGTTGGGCCTGTTGGCGGATGTTCGGGTGGGTTGTCCTTTTCTTCGCTCAGCTTTGTCGATCTCCGCGCTTCGCTCTGCTTTCGGTGTTTCGGATAAATTCGACGATCAGCGATGCCGCTTCCGCGGCGTGGGTCTCGAGCAGAAAGTGGCCGGCGTCGAAGATGTGGGCCTCCATGCGTGGCAGGGCCTCGATCCAGGAGAGAACTTCGGCGCTATCGAAGAACGCATCATGCCGGCCCCAGAGCAGGAGCGCGGGCGGCTGCCAGCGGGCAAGATAATAGGCGATGGTATCGAAGCGGGCGACGTGGTTGCCATAGTCCCTGATGAGGGCGCGCTGGGTGTCCATTCGTCCCGGCTGGTACATCACCCGCCAGTCCTCCTCCCAGCTTTCAGCCGGGATGCGCGCCGCCACCTCGGCCGGGACGCCCGCGACGTATTGGTAAAGCGTGACCTCGAAGGTCAGGTGCGCGGTTGCCGCGGCCTCGTTTTCCGGGGTTGGTGTGGTCCAGAATGCCTCCGTTGCCGCCCATTGCGGACCCAGCCCGGTTCTGTGGGCGTTGGCCAAGGCTGCGGTAAGGTTCCGACGCCCGCGGCGCGTCAGACGCGATCAAGGAAGGCGAGTACGCGTCCGGTGAGCAGGGCGGTCGCCTCCGCGTCATAGGACGGCAGCGAGCTGTCGGCGAAATAATGCTGGTCGCCGGGGTAGAGGAAGAGTGCGGCATCGTCGCCCTTTTCGACGAGTTCGCGTGCCGCGTCGACATCGCCTTCGCCGACGAAGATCGGGTCGTTGTCCATGCCATGCACCTGCACCGGAACGCCCTGCGGCCAAGGGCCGAAAGACCACTGGCCGCTGATCGGGATGCAGGAATGAAAGAAGAGGGCACCGCGGGCACCGGGCCGGGTCTGCGCAAGTTTCTGCGCCGGCAGGACGCCAAAGGAGAAGCCGGCATAGACGAGATCTTCGGGAAGCACGTCGGCGATGCGAACGCCGCGCTCGCGCATCTCGTCGAAGCCGACAGCGCCGATATAGGCGAGGCCTTCTTCGATGCTCGTGAAGGTGCGTCCCTCGAAAAGATCGGGAAGGTGAACCGTGTGGCCGGCGGCACGCAGTTCATCGGCGAAAGCGTGGAGGCCCGGGGTCAACCCCTGGGCGTGGTGGAAGAGCAGGACTTCGGCCATGGGCGGGGGTCTCCTTCGGATCCGTTCTCGCGGTCTTGGCCGCCCGAACGTAGAGCGTCGGCTGAGAAAATTTTCCTGTCGCAGCGATAGCACATTTCCTTGACGTCTTGTTGCCATCTTCGGCCGCTTCCTTGCGGATCAGCATTGGCCACGATTCTGGAGGAAGCCGTCATGACGGAGAAGTTGCGCATTGCCGTGTTGTTTGGTGGCCGTTCGGCGGAGCATGAGGTTTCGCTGATGTCGGCGCGCAACGTCGTCGCCGCGCTCGATCGCAGCCGCTACGAGATCGTGCCGATCGGCATCGCCAGGGATGGGCGCTGGCTGTTGCTCGCGCTTGAAGACGGTGAGCTGCCGCGTGACATTCCGGCGGTGGGAACGCAGGTGGCGCTGATCCCGGGCGGCAAGGGGCGGGCGGTCACCATCGCCGAAGATGGAACGCAAGGGCTGTTGCCCGCGGTCGACCTGATCTTTCCCGTGCTGCACGGGCCCTATGGCGAGGACGGAACGGTGCAGGGCTATGCCGAGACGGCCGATGTCGCCTATGTCGGCTGCGGCGTTGCAGCTTCGGCGGCGGCAATGGACAAGGTGCTCGCCAAGCGCCTGCTTGCGGCCGAGGGGCTGCCGGTCGCGCGCGCCATCGCGCTGCATCAGGACGACGCCTATTCCTCCGAAATCATCCTGGAGACCTTGGGGCTGCCCGTCTTCGTCAAACCCGCACGGCAGGGCTCTTCCGTCGGCGTCAGCCGTGTCGACAGCCTCGAGCGGCTTGCGGCGGCGCTGGAAGAGGCGTTTCGCCACGACGACAAGGTGCTGATCGAAGAGTTCGTGCAGGCGCGTGAGATCGAATGCTCGGTGCTGGAAGACGCCAAGGGCAGGCTCACCGTATCGCGGCCGGGCGAGATCATCCCCGCGGAGAGCCACGGTTTCTACAGCTACGACGCCAAATATGTGGACGCCGGCGGCGCGATCGTGAAGGTGCCGGCGGAGCTTGCCGAGGAGGTGGGCGCGCACGCGCAGGAGATGGCCGAGCGGGCCTTCCGGGCGCTTACCTGCGCCGGCATGGCGCGTGTCGATTTCTTCCTGCGGCCGGACGGAAGCCTGGTCATCAACGAGATCAACACCATTCCCGGCTTCACCAATATCAGCATGTATGCCAAGGCGCTTGCGGCGGACGGCATTTCCTATGGCGCGGCCGTGGAAACGCTAATCGCGCATGCGCTGACGCTGCGCGGGTAGGCCGTGGAAACCCTGTCGTCTACGCTGCTTTTGGTTGTATTTAACATTAGGCATATCGCATTCATTGCAGGTTCACGTCATTCCGCGAAACTGGCGCCTGTTTCCAAACGGACAGGTGAGATGGAATGAAGAAGATTGGCATCGTCGTTTTGGCGGCGGTTACGGCTCTTTCGGGCATCACGCCGGCGAATGCCGTACCGGCAGTCGCCATCGAGCGGGTGCAGAAGAGCGACGTGGAGCTCGTGCGTGACAGGCATGGCAACGGCCACGGCTGGGGTCATGGCGGATATCGTCAGCGCTGGCATGGTGGTGGGTATCGGCCCTACCGCCCCGGCTATCGTCCGGGCTACCGGCCGGGATGGAACGGCGGCTATCGGCCGGGCTGGAACGGGGGCTACTATAATGGCTACCGCGGCTATCGCTATGAGCGCTACGGCTATCGGCGCCACAATGACGGCTGGTGGTACCCGCTGGCGGCCTTTGGCGCAGGGGTCGTGATCGGCGGCGCGATTGCCGCTCCGCCGGCGCGCCGCTATGAACCGGGCGTGAGCCAGAGCCACGTCGACTGGTGCTATTCGCGCTACCGCTCCTACCGCGCCTACGACAACAGCTATCAGCCCTATGGCGGCCCGCGCCAGCAGTGCTACTCGCCCTATTGATAGAGGCGAAACCTTGAAGAGAGAAAGGCCCGTCGGTCGGTGTGACCGGTGGGCCTTTTCATGTCGGCGACTGGCGTGGTCCGGACCTTTGACGTCGCGCGACACCGGACCGGGCACCGGTTTCCGCTTTTCGTAGAACGCGCTAGCGGCTGCTTTTCGGAAGCTCCTCGTCGAAGCGGGTCTTTTCGCGTCCCGGATCGTCGTCGAGGATCCTCTCCTCGCTGTCTTCCGGCAGGGCATCGTCCGGGTTCACATTGGCCTCATCGCGACTCGGAATCGGCGGCACGCGGCCCTGGTCGCCGGGCGGCAGGTCATCGCCCTCGGGCACCTGATCGGCCGGCAAGGGCGGGATCCTGCCGATGGGCACGACGTTCGGTTCGACGGGTTGCGACCGATCGTCCGGTGTCTGGCTGGGATCGCGCGATTTCGGGTTCGCCTTGCTCATCCTCGCATCTCCTTGTTTGCTCGTGTCCAGGGAGTAAGGCGAGGGGGCGGGAAAGGTTCCGGCGGGCCGGGCACAGGGTGGGCGAGCGCGGGCCGACGTGGGGACTTTGCCGGTTCGCAGGCGGCGAGGCTGGCGACCCACCTTGCCCGGTTCCTTGCCCGGGAACACGACGGGCATCCTGAGCATGCGTTCGGCGTCATTCATGCCAGGCGTAAAGACCGGCAGTTTCGTCGTTTTTCGCAGCATCGGCATGGCGGCCGCGTCTGCTGGCGCAAATCCCGACGACTGATGTATCGACGACCTGCGGACATGGCCACGACAACCCGCCATTCCCCGGGCTTGTCTTCTTTGGGAGACGGCAGGTTGTTCATGAAAAGCGCCCTGACCTGTCTCGCCCACGTCTGGTTTGTCGGGGGAGAGTTCGGCTGAGGCAGGAAATGGAAGTGCGGCGGCGGGGCCAGCGACAAGCAGGCGAAATTTCATCGGAGTCGTTGCGAGAGCGAGGCCAGGCGGCGTCTGAAATTTTCTCGCGGGGATTGCAAAGAAGCTCCGCCGCATCGCGGACGGTTCCGTGCGAGCAGCATGGAACGCCGTGCGCGGATGGCCGCGCCGAAAGCCCTATTGCGGAAGAAGCTGTGCCCTAGAATTTCAACCGGGCGTCGTCATGATCGGGCGGACGGTGCGCGTCCTTGCGACGCATTCCGTAGGCAAGCGCGAGCCCCAGGATGGCGGAGCCGACGACGATGGCGGCGAGTGCGAAGAAATTCTCCATGGCATTTTCCTCCCAAGGGAAGCTTAACACAGAATGCGCGCAAACAAATGGCGTGGCACCGAGAATGCGCGTCATGGTTACTCAACGCACTTCGGCGCCAGAGGTTCAATCCGAAATGGCCGATGCGGGGCGACGTGCGAAGGATGACGCTACTCGCGCCTAAACGCGCGGTGCCTAATAGCCGGAGCTCCCGCCACCCATGCTCCCGCCGCCCATGCTCCCGCCGCCTTGCATGCCCGGGCTTGGGGCAGGGGCAGTATTGCGGCTGGCCTGGTCGGTGGTGCAGCCGGCAAGCGCGACAAGCGCCGCGATGACAGCGACAATCAGATATCGTGGGGTCATGGAATCCTCCCGTCATCGAGGGAGCGGGCCTTCGCCCGCTTCACCATCGAACCGGACACCGGCGCTATGGCCTGCCCGACGATCCATTGCCGTGTAGGACGCCAGGCGCCAGCGCTCCGGGCGCAATTATATCACCAAACGACGGCTGAGTTGCCGGTAACGCCAGAGAGGAGCGGGGATGCGGCTTGCGAAAAAACGAACAAAACGGAAACAAATTTAGGCGGGAGGGCTTGCCAAGTGACGGGAAGCGGGCTAAGGATATTACAGGCTGGCCGTTTCGTCATTGAAGCGGCCTTTTTGATTCCGGGTGCGGCTTGAGGCGTTCGACCTGACGCGGTGGCGTGGTTCTTGCAGCGCCCTAGCGGAAGCCGGGCAAGGGGATAGCGACCGGCTGTCGCTCGTTATGCTTCCTGTTTGACGATCTTGCCGGTAACGGCGCGGACGGACTCGCTGCGCGAGCGCGGTTGCCCGATGTTGCGCAGCCAGCGCGAGGCCTCTTTCAGGTCGCGTTCGACGCCAAGGCCTCTTTGATAGATCGTGACGAGACGAGCCTGCGCGGCGGGATGGCCCTGTCGGGCGGCCTGCCGGTTCCAGTGAAGCGAGGCGGCGTAGTGTTCCTCGCCGCCGTCGTTGAAGTAGATTTCAGCCAGTTTTGCCTGGGCGTCGACGTTTCCCGAGGTGGCCAGTTCAAGCAACCTGGGCGAGATATTCCTTGCCGAAGGCCGCGGGGTGAAAATGGTCTTCAACTTGCTGAACGTGCTGCGGATCATCTGGCACCTGTTGCATTCATTGCATGGTTCCCGCCGCGAGGCTGCTAGACTGACAAACTATTCAAAAATTTGAACTACTTTGGCTCTTTGCTGGCTTACGCCTGCGAAGCATCGGCATAGGTGCTGCACTTCCGCCGGGGAGGCCCGAGGCAGGGCGAGCCGACGCGAAGTATTGATGAACGAATACAACCTGAAGTCAAGTTCGCAAGCGTGACATCAGGCGTGACATCCGCAATTTTCTGTGACCGGCTGTCACGCTTCGCGCGCCCTTGGCGGCGACGGCGGACGGCGCTTGACGATTGGCAACTGCGCTGAGCCGTTCGAGCAAAGGCGCGGTGACGGACCGCAGGGCCGAAGGCGAACTCGCCAATGCCGCGGCTGCCGCGACGGGCCGCGGCGCCTGCCTGGAGCAAAACCCATGACAAGCAAACCTGCCAAGGACCCGAAGACCGGGCGCTTTCTGCCGCGCTCCGGAGGCGGTGGGGCAGTGCCCCGGGCGCGCACGCGCAAGGCGGTGCGCACCAAGCTCGGCGAACTCTTTCTCGAAGACATGCTTTCGGCCTGGGAGAGCCGAGGGGCGGCTGCGATCCATGCGCTGATCGAGAAGAACCCGAATGATTTCCTGAAGACGATCGCGGCGCTGATGCCGAAGGACGTGACCCTCAATCCAAACCAGATCGGCGAGATGACGGATGAACAACTTCTCGAGCGGATCCGCAAGCTCGATCAGGCCATCAAGCCTTTCCTCGCTTCTCAGGGAGCGGATGGAGCTGGCGATGGAGATCGGGCGGCGGCAGAACACGAATAGGCTCTTCTATTACCAGCCCTATGCAAAGCAGACCGAATTCCACGCGGCGGGCGCGCGCTTTCGCGAGCGGCTGTTCATGGCCGGCAACCAGCTCGGCAAGACGCTGGCAGGGGCCGCTGAAGCGGCCATGCACCTGACGGGAGACTATCCCTCTTGGTGGGCGGGCCGACGGTTCGACCGGTCGATCACGATGATCGGCGGCTCGGAATCGCACGAGCTGACACGCGATGGCGTGCAGCGGTTGCTCGTCGGCCCGCCAATGAGCGAGGAGGACTGGGGCACGGGCTATCTGCCGAAAGCGGCGATTGCCGGCTGGACGCGGCGTTCCAGTGCCTCGGGCGCGCTCGACAGCGTGACGGTGCGCCACGCGAGCGGTGGCACCTCGACGCTGCTTCTCAAAGCCTACGAGCAGGGGCGGGCGAAGTGGCAGGCCAACACGGTGGACTATGTCTGGTTCGACGAGGAGCCGCCGGAGGACGTCTACTTCGAGGGCATCACCCGCACCAATGCGACGGGTGGATCGATTGCCGTGACCTTTACGCCGCTCAAGGGCATGAGCGCGGTCGTCAGCCGCTATCTGCTGGAACCTTCAGACGACCGGACCGTGGTGACGATGACGATCGACGATGCCGAGCACTATTCGCCCGAGGAGCGCGCCAAGATCATCGCGAGCTATCCGGCGCACGAGAAGGAAGCGCGCACCAGGGGCGTGCCGACGCTCGGTTCCGGCCGGATTTTTCCGGTGACGGAAGAACAGATCCGGGTCGAGCCATTCGAGATACCCAGACACTGGGTGCAGATCGGCGGGCTCGATTTCGGCTGGGACCATCCCTTTGCCGCAGCGCTTTGCGCCTGGGACCGGGACGCGGACGTCTTCTACGTCATGGGCTATGACCGTGATCTCGTCGAAGGCTTTGCTATCGCCGGCAATGCGGATGGCGAGGACGAGGAATTTGCCCGCCGGCGTGGCATCTTCGGCGATGGCGAGGAGACGGCGAAGGCGCTGCAGGAGGTCGACTACTACGAGCTCTATGTGAAGGTGGATGCTGATGATGACGGCATTGCCGAGTTGCGCCGTCTGGTCTTTGCCGGGGGCACCGGGGCCGACAATCTGCTTGAGGATACGGAATGGGACGAGGTGCCCTTTGCTGACCTCATCACCGAGCGGCGGCCGCACCAGCGCGAGGGCAACGCGATCACCGACGACATGGCGGAGATCCAGCGGGTGAAGACGGTGCTTCTGCGCCAGACGCTCGACAATCTCTACTGGCAGAACAACCAGCAGCCGATCGTCCAGGAAGGGGTGATCCAGAACCCGGAATCGGTTCTGAACCCGAAGTTCGGCCAGCCGATCCGCGTTGGCCAGGGCGTCGATGTGCGCGGCGCCGTCGGCTATCGTCGGCCCGCCTTGCCGCACAACCATTTGACGTGCGCGAATTGGTCAGGCCCCCTCGTGAGGTTATAGATTGGGAGGACCGCAGCAATCTCGGAGCGTCCCGACCGCCGAGCGAGCTGCGCAGTCTCAATCTGACGACCCGCCAGCGGATCGCGCAAACATTGCGGGGTGACGCAAGGGCGACATCTCCGTGGGGACAGTTTGTCGAGGATCTGGTCGGTTCATCCGGACTCGGAGAAAGCAAGTGGGCTCCCATCGATGTGGTCCCGCTCGGTGGCCAATTGCTAGGGGCAGAAGAAGCCCTCGATGATGCCATACACGGCGACTACCTGGGTGCAGTTGAAGGTGTCATCGGAATGGTTCCCATGGCGAAAGCCTTCAAGGGGGTCTCCAAACTTCCCGTTGGTCGAACGGGCAGGGCCAAGGCGCCCGCGCCCAAGGGTTTGGGAAATTCAAGTTCGGCTCGCAACATGAACTCACTGCAGGACTATCCCGGGCGCATGACGCTCCGTGAAGCGACTGATGATCCAAAGGTACTGCCGTCGCATCAACAGCTTCTGTCGAAGGAAGATGACGTCAAGCAGGTGTATGGAATTAGCCGGCAGGAGTATGAGCGCAATAATGCCCCGGGGCGAATTGATCGCGAACGCCGCAATCGACCTCCGTTTTACGGCATGTGAGCGACACGCTCTTCGCTAAAACCCTCGGGTGAGGGCAAGGTAAGCGATCAGGCAGAGGACCCAGAAGAGAGCGGCAAGGAGTGTGCCCATACCCGAGCTGAGCAGATAGCTGCCGTTTTCCTGGCGCTTCAGTCCCAACCAGTTGAAACCGGTGCCGGCGGCATAGAGGTCTTCGACCTTTATCCTGCCGAAGCTGAGGAACGGCACGAGGACGCGCGCCACACGATGCAGGAGAAAGCCGACGACGATGATATCGAGAATGTCGAGGACGATCCCAGCGATGGCGTCCAGGGCAACTCCGACTTTCTTCATGCTCCAAATCCCCAGGATGTCAAACCGATGTCGCCGCGATTAGGGCGGCGGCAAACAAAACAGCGGTGCGCGGTAAAGTGGCGGTCGCTATCGTGCTTTCGCTCATTGGTAACGCGGAACAAAAGCAGAATCAAGCCGCATACGATCTGCTTCCTCCACGAGCCGCCAGCCTCCCGCTATTCGAACCCTTCGAGCGCGATGTAGAGTGTGCCGAGTTTCAGGCGACCGGCGTCTGTCTTGTAGTAGAGCACTACGCCGTGCGGGCGGAAGCTTGCCACGGAGACCTCGTCGCTTCCGTTCGCGAAATAGCAACAGGGCTTGTCGCCATCCCAGGATGCAACACGCAAGCGATAGCTTTTGCCGCTCATGAAGAAACCCAAGCCGACCTCGTAATCGCCGACCGTGAGGGTGCAGACGCTTTCATTGCCGCACCAGTTCGTCGCGTGATCGAAGGTCTTGTCGGCCTTGAGCAGGAAGACCTTGACGAGGTAGCGTGGCTCGCCGAACTGGCCGGCCGCCGATGCGGGCGAAACCGCGGCGGCGAGAAGCAGGCCTAACAATGCCAAACTCGATAGTCTTCTCATGGGTTCCTCGTTCGACAAACGCGCACGTCTGTGACTGGTGCCGGCCATCCGCTCCGCTCAGGCCTTGCGCCGGAATGGGCGATCCGGACCAAGGCCTTTGATGCTGAAATGGCTGGGCAGTCATGTTCGTTTGATAATTGCGATGTGACCTAGGGTGGCAGATTGCTCCGGTACGCACAGCGGTAGCGCGGAACAAAAGCAGAATCAAGGCAGCGTTCGACACGATTTTTCGGTCGAAAGCGATCGCTCTTCAACTGAGGTCAACAGCATGAAACCAGAGGAACGGGCAGCGGCTGCGCGCGCCATTCTCGACGTGCCTTTCTTCGACACGCTGATGAACGAGCTGGAATGGGCGGCGATCAATGGCTGCATCCATGCCGGCCTCACTGATGATACCGGCCGGGCGGCCTATGCGGCCGAAGCCCGCGCCATCCGAAATTTCCGCAGCAAGCTCAAGTTCCTGACGGAACAAGCCAGGGCTGACGGCAAGGGCGCACCCGCCTGACGGGCAAGCGCTTTCACCAGGGCATTCCATCCGAGCGGTAAACGCCGCGTGTGAATGCCTCACTTATCTAAAAAGGTCACGCCATGACGAACGATAGTGCCAACCTGCCTTTTGGCGGGAGCAAATGCGCACGCTTACACCAGCGCCATGATCGATCGCAATCATACCACGGCCTTGGCAAGCGGACTTGGCACGGGCAGGGAGTGGGAAACCTGGCTTTCCGACCAGTGGAATGGCGAGGACAACACCAAGGATCATCTGCGAGACGAGTGGAACAACGATGTCGGCCGCCAGATAGGACGCTACGCCGAGGCACACGATCTCGGCGAGCCAGAAGTCCTGGAGCTTGTCGATTATGCCCGACGCAACGGTGACCTGATCCGCTCGATCAGCGATACCGTGCCGGACCCGCGCCTCAAAACCTATTCGGAGGCTTCCGAGCGCCCGTCCTGGTCGGGCCCACCCCCGCACAATCTGCCGCCTCTGGAGGCGCTGCACGAAAAGCGGGATCTGCAGCGGATGCAGGCAAATGCCGATGGCTGGCAGTCAAAACCTCCTCTGCCTGAAGAGGGGTTCTGGAGTGGGCTTATTCCCGGCCGCGGCACGCTCAAGCAGATGATGAAATCATGGCGTGAATAACGCACCGCATAAGCTGTATGAAACGCTGGATTTCAACCTTGCGTTCGTTCATGAAATGTTCTACTGGCTGGTAACTCGTTACGCGCTGCAAGTGAGGATGCGGTATGAATAAGTGGCTAAAGGCATTGCTCTACACCGTTGTCGCTCTCTTCGGGCTGTTCGTGGTGTTGGTTGGGCTGGTCCTCGCGATCTTCGATCCGTATTCGTTTGAAGACATGAGCCGCGGCGGGATTTGCGAAAGGAGCGGTGATGTAGCGCCGCAATGTGCGATGCCGCCGGAGAGCGCCGAGAAGGTGTTGGCTGCATTGTTCGCTTGCGACGCCCAATTCTTCAAGACCCTCGACGAGGAGAAGCCTGTTTTCAATAGGGCGCATATCGTGGCTCACCCATACAACCTTCTCGACTCGAGCGATCCGCGGATTTCCGTTGTTCCGTTCGCCAAGCCCGTCGAGGCTTATGGATTTCACCTCACCGGTTACGCGCAACAGGCCGTGCCGGGAAAGAGCGACTACGCGTGGGGGTTTTATGCGTCGGAACAGCCTGACGAGGTCGAGCGCGGACTGGAAACAGCCCGCAGCGACGCGCTTGCGGCAAACCCACGTGCAGGCGCGTTCACGATATCGGCGTCCGACGCCGCTGATTTCCCTGGAACACGGCTCGGTTGCCGTGTTGTCGGGGCTTCCGGTGTCGAGGACTTGCCTTCGATTTACGATCTGTTCCTGTCTCGAGACATCACTACGAGACACTCCGATAAGTTCGATCTCTTCGTCGCGTCGGTGATAAAGACCTTCTCGGATTTTGGGCGATAGGAAGATCCCATCAACGATCGTCGAGGCATGCGATGATCATTGCGTTCTCTTAGGCGGAGAATGGAGACTTGCTCAGATCAGTTTGGCGACCGTGGCCGTTGTTGCCGCAGGCATCTTTACCCCTTCGGCTTTTGCAGCGGATAGGCTGCTCGGCGCCATGATCACCTGCAAGCCGGAGTTCTTGAAGGTGCTGCAGGCACGACGCGGCTCCCTCGAGGGACGCCGAACTGCCCCGTGCGCGTGCCATTGCTGAGCAACACCGGGTGAGCTTCTGGCGAAGTCCTTCTTTGCTGCGCTTAAAGGATGCCGCCATCGGCCCGGCCGCTGAAAGTGTGCGAGGCCTGAACGATGCCAGAAAGGCGCATGCTCGTGCCTATACGAGCGCCATGACTGAGCGCGACGGTAATCGTCGACGACTCTCCGCCGAGCCCGGCCCGGGCTTCCGCGGCGATCCATCGGTGGCAAGTCCAACGACCTTGACCGGCGCTGCGGACCTGCCAGCGTTTGCTCGTCCTATTCGGCACGAGCCGCGCCTAACAACAATGATGCAATTGAGGTTTGATGTGACACAACGAGACAAGACGTTCGGCGGACAGGGCCTGCCCGAGAGAATTCAATCGCTGCGCGAGGCAATCGACTATTTCGACGAAAGCCCCTTGTTGCGGAGCAAACGATCGCCCGGGACGGAGCGCCGCGGGGCGCCGAAGGGACGTTCCGTCACCGATCTGCCGGCACGCCCCTCAACGACATTGCTCGCAGCCGCTTGATGCCTTCCCAGACGGACCCTGGTCCTGGCCGCTTTGGCCCGTAAAACGGCGTGCTGCCAACCGAGGGTTTTCGCCCGTTGATGGCGAACGACCAGCGCGGCGGCAATATTGCCTCGGAACCGCGAAGCAGAGATAGTGCCGCCGAAGTACTCCGCACGAGGGTCGTCGAGAAATCCAATCGGGATGGATCACACGATATCGGCTGGAGTGACTTTGGCTCGCTGCTTGGCTCGGCTGTCGGGGCTCTGCTTGGAAGCGGTGCTGCATCGGTGGCAGGCACGGCCGGCGGATACTACGCAGGAGGCTACGGGCCTGGTGTTATCAAGGAAACCGGCAGAGCCGTCGGGCGAGGCGGTTTCAACGGCGACCTGAGCGGCCTGCGTTGAAAAACGATCCGGATCTTGCCGGCGATGGCGTTGGGCAGATCCTCTCTTGGGACTGGGATATGTACCATCTGAAAGAAGCGTTGATATTTGCGGCATTTGCCTACCTGTTTCTCTCCCTTTTCGAACGAGCCTTGAAGATGTCACCCAGACTGTCGGCGATGCCACGGGCGATCGGAAGGTTTGCCGTGGCGCTGCTCGCGGTGGTTTTCGTCAGATACCTGCTGTTGCCGCTCTAGGCAAAATCCGCATGCGGGCGGCAGCGCGACGTTGGCTGGGCTCCGCCGGCGTCGAATGGCATACCGACGTTGCGGGAGTCTGGAGCAGGCGTCGGCCGCGACGGGCGCACGCTTTGCGACGTCTGATGCGGCACTCATAGGCACGTTCCTCCGCAGCAGCATCATGCCCCGCAGAAGATGGGCGACCGAACCGATGCAAGCGGGCCTTCCGCCAAGGTGAGCCTATGGCCGCCACCGCCCCACGCACCCACCGGTCTCGGGATCCCGCCAAGGGCGCCGCCGCAATGACACCTGACGCCGGATTCGGATGTTTGGTGGGCGTCCGATCCCCTTTCAAAAGAGCAATTTTTGCCAAGACGGCTCTCCGGAGCCGTCTTTTTTCATGGAGATTTTTATGTCCGAAGCAAAGAAGCCCGTACCTGTTCGTCTCGTTTACGACGTCTGGTTCCGCGACGACGTGCGCACGGCGGCCGGCGCGATCGTGCCCGCCACGATGTCGGGTAAGGCTTTTTCTGGTAACATTGTTGTCGGCACATCGACTTATCAGACCGACGGGAACATCGTCTTCTCAGGGGGGATGAGTGCTTATGGCGCGAATATGGCAGCCGCCCTGACCTCAAAGGCTAATCTCTCAGGAGCGACTTTTAGCGGAACGGTAACCGCGGCAGACCTCGTCTCCAACGGGGATATTTTCGCTGGTGGCGGTGACGTGCTGGTTCGGAGTAATGGGAACCGCCATCTATGGTATCAATCGCTTTCAGGCGTCAACCGCGGTCTACTTTACCATGACAACGCGGCAAGCCATTTGAGCCTGCAGCTTTACAACAATGCTGGCACCTACGTACGCCGGTTGACCTTCTACGAAGGTGGAGTTGCCCCCAAAAGACCGGACGTGCTCAGGTTTGAGATTGCGAGCTGATGA
>NZ_JAEPRP010000134.1:0-20336 GCF_016652895.1 Ensifer sp. SSB1 | reverse complement strand
CCTGGTGGCCGACCTGAAGGCGCTCTCGGACATTCGTGCCGGCATCGACAAGCAGCGGGAAGACCTGACCGCGGCAATGACGGCCAATGTCGAAGAAGAACGCCGCATGTCGATGCTGGTCGCCGAAAAGGAGAAGCTGCGCCAGTCGAGCGCCAGCGAGCTCGCCGCCGAACAGCGCAAGGCCCAGGAGCTGGCCAGCCAGGCCACCAATCTCCAGGGACTGATCGGCTCGCTCGAAAGCCAGATTTCCTCTGTTCGCGAGGCCGCCGAAGCGGCACGCGCCCAGGAGGAGGAGCGCCGACGCATGAGCGATGCCGAGCGTGAGGCGGCACGCGAATTGGCCCGCAACGCGGTGCCCGACAAAAACCGCATTGCCCCCGCATATGTGTTTTCGGAGCTGAGGAACAAGCTTGCCTATCCTGCCGCGGGATCGCTGCTACGCAAGTTCGGCGATGCGGACGGCACGGGGCATTCGCTGCAAGGGATCATGTTGGAAACCAATCCCGGCGCGCTGGTGACTGCGCCGTCAGATGGCTGGATCGTCTATGCAGGCAATTTCCGCAGTTATGGGCAGATGATCATTCTCAACCCGGGTGACGGCTACCACGTCGTACTGGCGGGCATGGAGAAGGTGAGCGTACAGCCCGGACAGTTTGTCGTGGCCGGCGAGCCGCTGGCGACGATGGGGGCGAAAAGAGTGGCGAGCGCTGCGGCCTTGGCGCTGGAAACGGACCGGCCGACGCTTTACATTGAATTCCGGAAAGACGGGAAACCGGTTGATTCCCGACCGTGGTGGACCGCAGCAGAGGTTGGAAAGGCGCGAAATGATACGTAGGGCTTCACTTGTTCTGGTCGGGGCGCTGATGGGCGCGACCGCGATGGGCGTGGTTTATTCGGCTGTCGTTCCGGCCGTCGCTGCCAACACCTCGACCTATCGCGAACTGGCAATTTTTGGCGACGTATTCGAACGCGTACGCGCGCAATACGTGACACCGCCGCAGGATGACAAGCTGATCGAGAATGCCATCAACGGCATGCTCTCGTCGCTTGATCCGCATTCGAGCTACATGAACTCGGCCGACGCCGAGGACATGCGTACCCAGACCCGCGGTGAATTCGGCGGTCTCGGCATCGAAGTCACGATGGAAGACGATCTCGTCAAGGTCACGAGCCCGATCGATGATACGCCCGCTGCGCGCGCTGGCGTGCTTGCCGGCGACTTCATTTCGAAGATCGACGGTGCAGACGTTCGCGGCTTGAAGCTTGAAGACGCCGTTGAAAAGATGCGTGGCGCTGTCGGCACTCCGATCAAGCTGACGATCCTGCGCAAGGGCGCGGACAAGCCGATCGAACTGACGATCGTTCGCGACGTCATTGCCGTTCGCGCCGTCAAGTTCCGCACCGAAGGCGACGTCGGCTACCTGCGCGTCATTTCCTTCACGGAGAAGACCTACGACGACCTGAAGAAGGGCATCGAGAAGATCAAGGCGGACGTGCCGGCCGACAAGCTCAAGGGCTATGTGCTCGACCTACGCCTCAACCCGGGTGGCCTGCTCGACCAGGCGATCAACGTCTCCGACGCCTTCCTGGAGCGCGGCGAGGTCGTTTCGACCCGTGGCCGCAACCCGGACGAAACCCGCCGCTTCAACGCGACGCCGGGCGACCTGACCGACGGCAAGCCGGTGATCGTGCTCATCAACGGCGGTTCGGCCTCCGCTTCGGAAATCGTCGCGGGCGCCCTGCAGGACCTGAAGCGTGCGACCGTGCTCGGCACGCGCTCCTTCGGCAAGGGTTCGGTCCAGACGATCATCCCGCTCGGCGAAGCCGGTGCGCTGCGTCTGACGACTGCGCTCTATTACACGCCGTCGGGCAAATCGATCCAGGGCACAGGCATCACGCCGGACATCAAGGTCGAACAGCCGCTGCCGCCGGAACTGCTCGGCAAGGTCGAGGCTCAGGGCGAGTCCGATCTGCGTGGCCACATCCAGGGCCAGAGCGAGACCGAAGAAGGTTCGGGCTCGGTCGCCTATGTGCCGCCGGAACCCAAGGACGACCTGCAGCTCAACTACGCGCTCGACCTCTTGCGCGGCAAGAAGTCGGATCCGTCCTTCCCGGCCAGTCCGGAACAGGCGCAGCTGAAGAAGTAAGCCTGAGACGATATTCAATCGAGAACGCCGCGTGTTCGAAAGACCACGCGGCGTTCTGCATTTTGGGAGGGCGCGCCCCGCCAGGGCAGATGCACTGGTCAACGCAGCACAGCTAAATTATAGGGGTACAGGCGCTGCCGCGGCACTGATTCTCAGGCCACCGGTGCGCTGAGGGAGGAACAGGCGAAGCGTCTCAACGCCGCCTCGCTCGAGAGCGCCGTGCGTCCTGTCAGGTGCGCAAAGGGCGCTGCAGCATTTTGAATTGCTGCACGTTTTGTCCTTTGATCGACTGTGATCGAAGGCAGGCATGCAGAAGCGGCAACATCGCACAGATCGACCGAGGCTCCGTTTGGGAACTGATCTCAATGCCCCCCTGGGCCAGAACCGGCGGGTAAGGCCAGCGGCGAAGCGCAATCCCCGACGTCTGCTCGGGTTCTCTCTTCTTGGCCTTTGTATAGCGTCAGTGGTCGGACTGTCATTGTGGGGCAGCCTTGCGCCGGACGGGCTGAGGCGCGGCCAGACCGAAACGGCGATGACCGAAAGCGCCAAGGGCACCGGCGAGAAACCATCGAAGGCGGCAAACAGCCAGTCAGGCGCCGGCGGAACGATGAAGCCGGGAACCGCCTATTCCGGCGCCGACGTCGAGCACACGCTCACCGACGACGGCTCCACCGTTACGACGTTTTCGCCGCGCAGCCGCGACGGCAAGGGCCCTGCTCTCATCAATGTCGGCCCGGTCCGTGGCCAGGATCCGCGTATGGCCGCGATGCCCAATGACGACCTCCTCGAGGACAATCCAGCCGGACGTCTGCCGATCATCGGTCCGGACGGGCTGCGCCCGATGGATCAATATGCACGCCCCTGGTCCGGCGCGCGCGGCACGCGCATCGCGCTCATCGTCGGCGGTCTTGGCCTCAGCCAGACCGGAACGCAGAAGGCGATCCGCGACCTGCCAGGCGAAGTGACGCTGGGATTTGCCACAGCTGGAAACAGCCTGCAGCGCTGGATGCAGGAGGCGCGCCGAAGCGGCCACGAGATCCTGCTGCAGCTCCCGATGGAACCGTTCGACTATCCGGCCAACGATCCCGGTCCCAATGCCTTGCGTATCGGCCTCGGTGAGAAGAAGAACCTTGCGGAATTGCATCGCAACCTCGCCGAGATTACCAACTACACCGGCGTCATGAATTATCTCGGCGGCCGTTTCCTGTCCGATGCCGATGCGCTGGAGCCGGTCATGCGCGATCTCGGCAAGCGCGGCCTGCTTTTCCTCGACGACGGCACGTCGGCGCAATCGCTCTCGGGTAAGCTCGCCGATGCCTTCGATGTGCCGCATGGTTTTGCCGACCTGACGCTCGACACCGAACTCAGCCGCGGTGCGATCCTGCGCAAGCTCGATGAGCTGGAGCGCATTGCGCGGCGCAACGGCACCGCCATCGGCGTCGCCTCCGCCTTCGACGAAAGCGTCAGCGCGATAGCCTCCTGGATCGGCGAAGCACAGGGACGCGGCATCGAGTTCGTCGGCGTGTCCGCGCTCGTCAAGGATCCGCAACAGAACTAGCGTACACGCGACCCGATCGGAATGCATGGATATGGAAGGAAGAGGCAGCCGATGAGCAAGGACAAGAAATTGAAGGCGGAAGACCTGCCTTACCGCCCCTGCGTCGGCGTCATGGTGCTGAACCGCGCCGGCCTCGTCTGGGCCGGCCACCGGATCGCCGTCGGCAATTCCGAATATGACGGTTCGCCGCAGCAGTGGCAGATGCCGCAGGGTGGCATCGACAAGGGTGAAGACCCGCTGAAGGCGGCCTATCGCGAACTTTACGAGGAGACTGGAATGCGCTCGGTCTCGCTGCTGGCGGAAGCGCCGGGCTGGATCAATTACGACCTGCCGACGCATCTGATCGGCATTGGCCTCAAGGGCAAGTTTCGCGGCCAGACGCAGCGCTGGTATGCCTTCCGTTTCGAGGGCGACGAGAACGAAATCGCCATCAACCCGCCACCCGGCGGCCACGAACCGGAGTTCGACGCCTGGGACTGGAAGCCGATGCGTGATCTGCCGGAGATGATCGTGCCGTTCAAGCGCAAGGTCTACGAGGAAGTCGTCACGGCCTTCGCGCATCTCGCGCCGTAAGCCAGCCCTCGGATGAAGATACAAAAAGGCCGGCGAAGTCGCCGGCCTTTCTTTTTGGCATTTGGGCCGAGCTTAGTCGGCTTCGGCCTCGTTGGCCGGGGCAGCGTTGAGCTGGCCGTATTTCTCTTCACCGATCTTGTCGAGCAGCTCGAGCTGGGTTTCGAGGAAGTCGATATGGCCTTCCTCGTCAGCAAGCAGTTCTTCGAAGAGCTTCATGGAGACATAGTCTCCGGCGGCGTGACAGATGTCGCGCGACTTCTTGTAGGCGGTGCGGGCGTCGTATTCGCCGGCAAGGTCGGCCTTCAGCACTTCCTTGACGTTCTGGCCGATACGCAGCGGCGCGACCGTCTGCAGGTTGGGATGGCCTTCAAGGAAGATGATGCGCGCGACGAGCTTGTCCGCATGCTGCATCTCCTCGATGGATTCCGCGCGCTCCTTCTTGGCGAGAAGCGTGTAACCCCAGTCTTCGAGGAGGCGGTAATGCAACCAGTACTGGTTGACGGCACCGAGTTCGAGATAGAGCGCTTCGTTAAGCTGCTCGATGACCTTTTTGTCGCCTTTCAAGATCCGCCCTCCGGTTGTCTTCGTGGAATTGTCTAAGGCGGGTCATGAAATCAAATATCTCAGCGTCCGTCGAGTCGCGGTGCGCGTGATATTGCTCGGTGGTGCGAATGATGATGTCGACGACATTGGGGAAGCAGCCGCAGCAGCGACCGCGCTTTTCCATCGCGTGATAGACTTTCGCCGGCACGATCAGCTGCCAACAGTCGTCGTTGAGGAGACCGATGATCGTGTCCTCGATCTCTTTTTCCGTGATGAAATTGCAGCTGCAAACCAGCATGTCGTCTCGCCTGTCGTACGCAACGCCCTGTGTCAGCGCATAAAGCAAAACAGGACATTTAGTGTCAACTAAAAACTCCGCGAGTGGAAGTTGCAGGTTGATTAGAACGACTCTAAACTTGACAAAAAGCTTCGTCTTTTCAAAATTTTAGAGAAATATGAAAGACTATTCTTGCAGACCTAAGGTCGATCGCGCCGCAGGTCGCCTGCGACATTTTTACACACATCAATGGCTCCCTCCATCAAACACTGCCAGGAAGAGCCCCCAACGGCAGTCTCGCCGAATGGTCCGGTAAACCGTTCCGGGCGTCACGCAAGATGAACGGCTCATTCACCGCAAGGCCCACCGGGCCGCCCTTTGAGGCGGCGCGGGGGGCTCTGCCATCAATGGAAATTGCGTCCCTTCGGCATCACGTCCACCACCTCGGCCGTCGCCTGCTGTGGCCCCCGGCCACCGGAATCCCCGGTCACCGGCAGGCACAGATTGCCCTGCGCCTTCTTCTCGCGCGCGTCGCCGGTCGGTCTCAGCGCTTCATCGGCGCGGTCGCTGCCCCCGAACCGCCGGGCTTCCTTGCGCAACAGTCCCAGCATCGGCGTGATGTCCTCGATGTGTTCGGCGACCACATGGATGACGCTGCTTTCGCGCTGCAGCCGGCCGCGGATCTTGACGAGGCGTGCACCCATGACCACCGGGCGATAGGTCGTAAACACTTTTGGCCAGACGATCGCATTGGCGACACCAGTCTCGTCCTCGATCGTCATGAAGATGACGCCCTTGGCCGAGCCTGGACGCTGGCGAACGAGCACCAGCCCGGCGACCGTTATCCGCCGCCCGACCGGAGCAGTCGCAAGCGTGCGGCTGGTGACGATGCCCTGCGCGGCAAGTGTGTCTCTGAGGAAGGAGACCGGATGCGCCTTCAGCGAGAAAGAGAGATAACGATAGTCGTTGATCACCTGCTCGCCCGCCAGCATCTCCGGCAGAACCATCGCCGGCTCCGGCCGCAACTCCTCTCTCGCAGCACCCTCGAAGAGCGGCAGCCGCTCGGCCGCACTCTTTTCATCCAGAGCCTTCACCGCCCAAAGCGCCTTGCGACGATCGAGCCCGATCGAGCGGAAGGCATCGGCATCGGCGAGCCGCTCGAGCGCTGAACGGGAGAGGCCGGAGCGTAACCAGAGATCACGAACCGACCCGTAACCGGCGCCCCTATTGGCGACGAGTTTATCTTCAAGCTCCTTTTGGTTCAGCCCCTTGATCGAATTGAAACCGAGGCGCATCGCCTTCGTCGTCCTGATCACGTCCTCCATCTCGCGGTGGCGCGGCTCGATGGCGTTGCGATCCAGGCCACCCGCTTCGAGATCGGCATCCCAGACCGAGTGGTTGATGTCGACGGGCAGCACCCGGACCCCATGCTCCCGCGCGTCCCGCACCAATTGCCCGGGCGCGTAAAAACCCATCGGCTGTGAGTTCAGGAGCGCCGCGCAGAAGACATCGGGATAATAGGTTTTCAGCCAGCAGGAGACATAGACGAGCAGCGCGAAGGACGCCGCGTGGCTTTCCGGAAAGCCATATTCGCCAAAACCTTCGATCTGCTTGAAGCAACGCTCGGCGAAATCGCGCGGATAGTTGTTCTTGACCATGCCTTCGATCATCTTCTCGTGGAAGGTATGGATGGTGCCGGTGCGCTTGAAGGTCGCCATCGCCCGCCGCAACTGGTCGGCCTCACTGGGCGAAAAACCGGCGGCAGTGATGGCAATCTGCATCGCCTGCTCCTGAAAGAGCGGCACGCCGAGCGTCCGTTCCAGAACGACCTCTAATTCAGGGCTCGGATATTCGATAGGTATCCCAAGAGCATGCTGCTCCCGCCGTTTCAGATAGGGATGCACCATGTTGCCCTGGATCGGCCCCGGCCGGACGATCGCCACCTCGATGACGAGATCATAGAATTTCCTGGGCTTCAGCCGCGGCAGCATGCTCATCTGCGCCCGACTCTCGATCTGGAAGACGCCGATCGTATCGGCCCGGCAGATCATGTCGTAGACGGCGTCCTGATGATCCTTGAAGAGCTGGTGCAGGTTTTTCCGCTCATTGTAATGCCGGTCGAGAAGCGCGAAGGCTCGGGCGATGCAGGTGAGCATGCCGAGCGCCAGCACGTCGATCTTCAGGATCTTCAGCGTGTCGAGGTCGTCCTTGTCCCACTCGATCATGAAGCGGTCGGGCATCGCCGTGTTCATGATCGGCACCACCTCGTCGAGCCGGTCGCGGGTCATGACGAAGCCGCCGACATGCTGGGAAAGATGGCGCGGGAAACTCATCAGCTCGCTGGCATAATCGAGCACCTTCACGGTCGTCGGGTCCTTCGTGTCGAGACCGGCGGCCTGCGCCTCGCGTTCCGAGAGATCGGCGACCGACCAGCCCCAGACCGAGCCGGCAAGCGCCGATTGTACGTCTTCTGAGAACCCGAAAGCCTTGGCGGTCTCGCGACCGGCGGAACGCGCCCGGTAGCTGATGACGGCGGCCGTCAGCCCCGCATGTTCCTTGCCATAGGTCTCATAAATATGCTGGATGACTCTCTCCCGCTTCTCGTGCTCGAAATCGACGTCGATATCCGGCGGCTCGTCCCGTTCGGTCGAGAGGAAGCGATCGAAAAGCAGGGTGGTCGAAAGCGGGTCGACTTCGGTAATCCTCAGGCAGTAACAGACGGTGGAATTCGCCGCCGAACCGCGGCCCTGGCACAGGATTTCGGCGCCACGCGCAAACTGCATGATGTTGCGCACCGTCAGGAAGTAGGGCTCGTAACGTTTGCCGGCGATCAGCTCGAGCTCATACTCGATCTGCGTCGAAACCTTCTCAGGAATCTCACCGGAATACCGTTCGCGCGCGCCCTCCATCGTCAGCCGCCGCAGCGTCTGTGTCGGTGTTTCGCCAGGAATGCTCTCATCCGGATATTGATATTCGAGGTCCGACAGCGAGAACTTCAGACGCCCAAAGAAATGCCCGGTATTGGCGATCGCTTCCGGATAATCGCGGAAGATGCGCGCCATTTCGGCGGGCGTCTTCAGATGTCGTTCGGCATTGGCGTGCAACCGATAGCCGGCGGCAGCGATCGTCACATGCTCGCGGATGGCGGTGACGACATCGGCAAGCGGTCGCCGGTCAGCGGCATGAAACAACGGGCTGTTGGTGGCGACGAGCCTGACTGACGCATGGCGGGCAATGGTCGCAAGCCCGGCAAAGGCAAACTGGTCGAAGCCGTCATAACGCGGCACCAGCGCCAGATAGAGCCGGTTGGCGAAATGCGGTTTCAACCGCTTGAGGAAATCGGCAAGCAGGGTTGCCTCCGGCGCGCCGATCACCGGGCCGGGCAGCACCGCAAGCAAGAGATCCTCGCCCCATTCGATGAGATCGGTCTCGTAGAGCGTGCAGGTGCCTTTCTTGGCGCGCAGGTTTCCGGCACTCAGCATCCGGCAGAGATTGCCCCAGCCGCGGCGATTTAAGGGATAGGCGAGCACGTCAGGCAGGTCTTCGGCAAAGGAGAGCCGCGCGCCTGGCTGGAAGGCATATTTCTCCACCTTGGCCTGCGCATGCGCGCGCACCACGCCGGCGACGGTATTGCGATCGGCAATGCCGAGGCCGCCAATGCCGAGGCGGCTTGCCGCAACAACCATCTCGCCCGGATGGGAAGCGCCTTCGAGGAAGGAAAAGTTCGACCAGGCGCCGATCTCGAAATAGGGCACAGCGTTACTCATGCGAAGACTCCATGCATGAACCAGCGCGGCGGAGCGCTCGCGCCATAATGGCCCTCGCGAAACAGCCAGAACCGCCGACCGCTATCGTCTTCCACCCGGAAATAATCGCGCTCCAGCGCCGGCTCACCATCAAGCCACCATTCGCCGGCAATCCGCTCAGGCCCTTCGGCTCGCGCAATACGGTGCAGCGTGCGCCGCCAGCGAAATCTTCTCGTCGGCCCCTCCGGCACCTCGGCGACCGCCTCCACCGGCTCGGGGCTTGGAAAGAGCCGTTGCGGCCGGGCCGCCGCGGCAAGCAGGGGCGCCGGGATGTTTGCGGCCGGCTCCCCGGCCTTGCTGATCAGCGCCATGTCCGTAAGCGGGCGGAAGGTCGCTGCCCGCTCCGGAACATGGCTTTCCGAGAGAGCTGGCACCATGAGGCTCTCCGCTCCGAAGCGCGCCATGACCCGATCGGCGAAGGCCGCAAGCGGGCGCTCGCGATCCGGCGTGCCGGAAAAATCTTCCTGCATCACCTCGTATTTTTCGCTCTTCGGCACCGAGAGCCTCAAGATTTCGAAGCCGAAGCCGGCATCGAGATCCTCATGCACCGCCTGCAGGCGCTCGCGGAAAAGACCGGCGACGCGCCGCGGTTCGTTGAGCGGCGAAGATGTGCCGGCGGCGATGCGGAAGACCGCGCCATCGACACGGAAGAGCAGCAGTTCGAACAGGCGCCCGCCCTCCCCGCGCTTTTCCAGTTCCGGTTTCAGCCGCAGCGCCAGCTCTTCCGTCAGGCCCAAAATATCGTCTTCGCCCTGGACCGGTTCGCCGAGCCGCCGCTCTGCCGAAAGGGCCGCGACGGGCAGCCGTGGCGATAGCGGTTCGTCCTCCCGCCCCAGCGCCTGATCGAGGCGCAGAAGCAGGGTTGCACCGAACCGGCGGGCAAGCGGCGCGCGCGGTGCCTCAATGATGTCGCCGATCTGCTTGAGCCCGACCCGGCCAAGCGTTTCGATCGTTTCCTGCGGCAACCGAAGAGCCGCCATCGGCAGTGGTGCCAGCGCCCGCGCCGCCTCGTCCTCGGCAAGGATATCGTCTGAGCCGAAACGCGCCACCGCCCAGGAGAGCCCAGCGGACGAGGAGATCGCCGCCCGGGCCTCGACGCCCAGATGAAAAAGGCGCGCGAGCAGATCGTCGAGCAGCGCCTTTTCCCCGCCGAGAAGATGAGCGCAACCGGTGATGTCGAGAAAGAGGCCACTGTCGCCATCGAGCGCGACGAGCGGCGTATAGCGGCTGCACCAGTCCGCAAGGCCTGCAAGCAGCGCCCGGTCGGCGGCGGGATCGGCCGGCAGCACGTCGATCTCGGGACACATGGCCCGAGCTTCGGCAACGCCCTGACCAATGTGAAATCCACGTTTCTCGGCGTAACCCTCAAGCGCGACGAGGCGCATCGCGCTCTTCACCTTGTCGGCGAAGACGACGGGCGGATGTTCAGGACGCCCGCGGGAAAGCCACGAGTTCCCCCAACGCTTGCGCGCGACCCGATCGGCCGGAAGATGCGGAAAGGCGAGCGACAGAATGCGCTGGTTCTGGATCTGCCGCAGCAGCGGCTGGTAGGGGCTCGACGGGGTAAAGGCGGCGGTCATGGGGGTTCCACTCCAGGAAGAAGCCGAGCGGCGCAGGAGCCCTGCTCTTCTCGGCAATGACATGAAAGACGGGATGGCCGATGCTGCCGCGAAGCATCGATCCATCCGGTAGGGCGCGCTCGCGCGCCGGGGCCGGCTCGACGAGGAAGCGGAAGAAGGCGCTGCTGGCCTCCTCGTGTCCGGACTGGCGCAGAAGCAGAAGGGGGATATGGCCCGCTCGTGAGCGGACATGCAGGCGCCGACTTTCGCTAAGCGCCAGGGCTGCAGGATTGCCGCGAATTTCAAGGATCACGGCACAGAAGGTCGGGACGGAAAGCGCGGCTTCAGCGATCCAGAGCGCATCCTTCACCGTACGAGGCAGGCTGAAGACGAGGCCGCGGACATCGAGGCCGAAAGCCTTGAGACCCAGCCCGTAGGGCATGCCCGCTTCGTTGGAAGCCATTGCCTGGCTGATCCAGAGTACGGGCGCCACCGACTCGCCCTTTTCCAGGCGCGCCTGCTGACAGAGCACGCTAAGTGCGGCAGCAAACCCGGCGGCAGCACCGGCATCACGCGTTTCGGCATTGCGGATTTCCGTCATGCCTTCGAGCGGCAGACCGCCTTCGAGAAGCGCGTCTAGATCCCGAACGCCAAGCGCCAGCACCTTGCGCCCCGGCTCATCTTCCTCACGTTGACGGAAGCCGCCGGGATCGGCCGCCTTGGCGGCGCGCACGACGCCCGGAAGCCGACGGTTTTCGATCCTGGCTATGGTTTCTCGGAGCGAAAGTACCGTCTCCCGCTCCACGGCTTTGTCGGCCATGACGGTCAACTCCCATCAGAATGTTCATGTTATGTTCTATTAGATTCCAGAGCTTCCTAAATGAGTCAACAGCCAATTCTAAGAATTTATTCCTGTCCCTGTGGTCAAGGAATTCAACACTCGAAAAACAAAGGCAAAATCGCTATATGGAGGGCAACAAGGAGTGCCTATGGCCCGCATTGACCAGACCGATGATTGGCGGGAACGCCACGCACCGACGCTCACCACCTTCGAACAGCTCGCGCTGGAAGCCTACGGCCATCTGCCGCAGGAGTTCCGCCAGCTGACGACCGACCTCATCATCGAAGTCGCCGACTTCCCGAGCGACGACGTTTTCGAGGATATGGCGCTTGAAACGCCCTTCGACCTGCTCGGCCTCTTCGAAGGCCGCGGCATCGGCGAACGCTTCACCATGGAAACCGGCCAGTTCCCCAATCGGATCACGCTTTATCGCCGCCCGATCATCGACTATTGGGCCGAGAACGAAGAGACGCTGGGCGATATCATCACCCATGTGCTGATCCACGAGATTGGCCACCATTTCGGCCTTTCCGACGACGACATGGAACGGATCGAGGCCAGCGTCGAGCACATCGGCGGCTGACACTTCATTTGCCTATCATCCGCGGTGAGGGCTACCCCTCATCCGCGCGGTGAGGAAGCCCCTCATCCGCCTGCCGGCACCTTCTCCCCGCAGGCGGGGCGAAGGAAAACCGTGGCACCCGCTCGCATTCATACCCAATTCCAGAAACGGGCTTCACGTGCCGACTATTCGCGATGACCAAGCGTCAGTCGCGTCCCCTCGCCCCGCTTGCGGGGAGAGGGCTAGGGTGAGGGGCTAAACTTGTTCTTCCGACTACTGTTCCGACAGCTTGGTATCCGGGGTGTAATCCTTGCCCTCGACCTCTTTGACAACTGCCTGGCCGCACTGCATGTGCTGCGTATCCGCATTGAAGGCATAGGTGGGTGAGCCGTGCAGGCTCCAGCCCTGGTTCAGCGCCGCCGTTATCTTGTGGCAGAAGGAGGCGTCGTCGGGACCGGTCAGGAAGCGGTAGAGTTTCAAGATCTTGTCTTTCGTTGTTCGATGAGGTCCGCCTTGGCGGCGAGTGTCGCGGCCTGGTCGAGGTGCAGCCGCTCGACCATCCGCCCGTTGAGATTGATGACACCCTTGCCAGCGTTTTCCGGAAGCGCAAAGGCGGCGATGATCGCGCGCGCCTCGTCGACGGCAACCTGCTCCACGCCGAAGCGCTCGTTCGCCGGGCCGATCTGGGTGGGATGGATCAGCATTTTGCCGTCATAGCCCATGTCGCGGCCCTGCCGGCATTCCTCGTCGAAGCCCGCCGCATCACGGAAATCGTTGAACACGGCGTCGATGACATCGAGGCCGCCGCCGCGTGCGGCCAACAGGATCTGCATCAGCCAGGAAATCAGATAGGGGCGACCAGGGCGATCCGGCACGCCGGTCTCCTTGCGCAGGTCGTTGAGGCCGACGACGAAACAATCGAGCCTGCCGCTGAAGGTGCGGCCGGCCTCGGCGATTGCCGGCGCGTTGATCACCCCACGCGGCGTTTCGATCATCGCCCAGAGACGCAACGTTTCCGGCGCGTCGTTCTCGTCGAGCCAGTCGGCCGCCGCCTGAATATCCGCCGGGCTTTCGACCTTCGGCAGGAGAATGGCATCGGGATTGGCCGCTAGCGCTGCGGCGAGATCGTGCTGACCGAAATCGGAGCCAATCGCATTGATGCGGATGACGATTTCGCAGTCCGGCCGGCTCGCCGTCAGATACTGCACCAGCGCCTCGCGCGCTTCCACCTTGCGCTCGGGCGCAACCGCATCCTCAAGATCGAAGATCGCGGCATCAGTTGCGAGTTCAGCGACCTTGGCGAGCGCGCGGGCATTGTCGGCCGGCACCGAAAGCACCGAGCGGCGCAGACGCACGGGGTGATGTTCGATCGATTTGTTCATGTTTCAGTTGTGCCCGCCTTTGCCGCGTTCCGCAAGACGAGGCGAACCGCCGCACCCCTTTCGCAAAGCGCGCCTCTTGCAAGTCCGAAGGCGAGCCCCCACATCGCCCTCAGAAAGGTGACGATTATGCAAAGCATTCGCTCTGTTCTCTTTACGGCCGCAGCCCTGACCATCACGTTCGCGGCCTTTGTGCTCACCGCCTCGCTGGCGCTGGCACTTGCCGGCATCGCCGCCGTCGTCGTGGTCGGCAGCGCCATTGCCACACGGCTGAATTTCAGGCCAGCCCGCGCCACGGCGCGTCCGGCTGCCGCAGGCCCCGCCCATGGCCACGGCCAGCGCGAGATGCGCATCTGGAATGACGGTCGCGGTACGATCATCGACCTCTGATCCCCAGGTCATCGGGATCGATCCCCGGGCGTCGGAATCGATCCCCAGCGGTCATCCGCAATCGGGCCGATCAATGATCGGCTCGAACCCTGTTGGCGCCCTTCAAAAACCGTCATTCAGCGGGCTGCAAATTTTTTTCGATCCCATGTCGGATCGGACATTCCATCTTCGTCCTTGAGACAGGCCAGCACGGTCCTGGCTCTTCGAAACAGGATGGAGAACGACATGGATACCCAGACGCAGCAAACTGAAACGAAGCAGCCGGCACCGGTCCTGAACGGCCTTCTGCCCTATCTTCAGGTCGATGGCGCCGCCAAGGCGTCGGAATTCTACCAGCGCGCCTTCGGTGGTGAAGAAGTGGGCCGGCACCCGCTCGACGAGCAGGGCCGGACGATGCACATCCATCTCTACATCAATGGCAGTTCGCTAATGCTGGCGGATGCCTATCCGGAATACGGCCACCCTCTGGAAAAACCCCAGGCCTTCACCCTGACGCTGACCGTCGACGACATCGATGCCTGGTGGGACCGCGCTGTTGCCGCCGGCGCAGAGGTCGTGATGCCGATCGAGGTGATGTTCTGGGGCGATCGCTACGGCCAGCTCCGCGATCCCTTCGGCGTCCTCTGGGCCATGAACAGCCCGGTGAAGGCAGGCTAAGTCCCTGCAGACAATCGAAATCCGGACGAAGCTCTCGCCGGGCGGGCATTTTCACCCACCCGGCGACGCCTATTTGAACAGATTTTCCTTCATTTCGGCGCAAAACTCATCTAAACGCTAGCGCAACATTCTTCTGAAATCGAAGGCCTGAAGTTATGGAAAAATTCGTCAAGCTCACCGGTGTCGCCGCCCCCCTCCCCGTCGTCAACATCGACACGGACATGATCATTCCGAAGGATTACCTGAAGACGATCAAGCGCACCGGCCTTGGCAAGGGCCTCTTCGCCGAAGCCCGCTACAACGAAGACGGCTCGGTCAACCCGGATTTCGTGCTCAACAAGCCGGCCTACCAGAACGCCAGCATTCTCGTTGCCGGCGATAACTTCGGCTGCGGCTCCTCGCGCGAGCATGCTCCGTGGGCGCTGCTCGACTTCGGCATCCGCTGCGTGATCTCCACGTCCTTTGCCGACATCTTCTACAACAACTGTTTCAAGAACGGCATTCTGCCGATCGTCGTCAGCCAGGCTGACCTCGACAAGCTGATGGACGACGCTTCGCGCGGCTCCAACGCCATCCTCTCGATCGACCTGGAATCCCAGGAAATCACCGGTCCGGACGGCGGCTCGGTCAAGTTCGAGGTTGATGCGTTCAAGCGCCACTGCCTGCTGAACGGTCTCGACGACATCGGCCTGACGCTGGAAAAGGCAACCGCCATCGACAGCTTCGAAAAGACGGTCGGCGCCGCGCGCCCCTGGGCTTAAAACGAAGATATGGCGCGCAAGCTCATCTCCTCGGGTTCGCCCTTCGAAAAGACGGCAGGCTATTCGCGTGCCGTCGCCATGGGCGACTGGTGCTTCGTCTCCGGCACGACCGGCTATGACTACGCCACCATGACCATGCCCGAGACGGTGGAAGAGCAGGCGCGTAATTGCCTGAAGACGATCGAGGGCGCGCTGAAGGAAGCGGGATTCTCGACGAAGGACGTGGTGCGCAACCACTATTACGTCACCGATGCCAGCTTCGCCGACCGGGTGTTCCCGATCTTCGGCGAAGTCTTCGGTGAGATCCGCCCGGCCGCAACCATGGTCGTCTGCGACCTGATCCGCCCGGAAATGCTGATCGAGATCGAGGTCACCGCGCTTCGCGGCTGACCCCTTGATCGCGCCCACCCTCAAAACGATTCCGATTTAAGCCATTATGCGATAGTCCATAGGGCATGACTTCGCCTGACTTACGATGAACCGGAAGACGCCCATGCAATTTCAAGGCACCGCCGACTATATCGCCGACAAGGATCTGATGATCGCCGTCAACGCCGCGATCCGGCTGGAGCGGCCGCTGCTGGTCAAGGGCGAGCCCGGCACCGGCAAGACCGAACTTGCCCGACAGATCGCCGCAGCCCTTGGCCTCGAACTCATCGAATGGAGCGTCAAGTCGACCACCAAGGCGCAGCAGGGCCTTTACGAATACGACGCGGTGTCACGGCTGCGCGACAGCCAGCTCGGCGACGAGCGCGTCAACGAGGTCCGCAACTACATCCGCAAGGGCAAGCTCTGGCAGGCCTTCGAGGCCGATCACCGCGTGGTGCTTCTGATCGACGAGATCGACAAGGCCGACATCGAGTTTCCGAACGACCTCTTGCAGGAACTCGACCGTATGGAATTCCATGTCTACGAGACCGGCGAGATGATCGGCGCCCGCCACCGCCCGATCGTCATCATCACCTCCAACAACGAGAAGGAACTGCCGGACGCGTTTCTGCGCCGCTGCTTCTTCCACTATATCCGCTTCCCCGATGCAGACACGCTCGCCCGCATCGTCGAGGTCCACTATCCCGGCATCCGCAAGACGCTGCTTTCAGCAGCGCTTGCCGCCTTCTACGACATACGCCAGGTGCCGGGCCTGAAGAAGAAGCCGTCGACATCAGAAGCGCTCGACTGGATCCGCCTGCTCGTCGCCGACGAAGTCGATCCGGCAGATCTCCGAGCCGACGCCAAGACCATGCTGCCGAAGCTGCACGGCGCACTTCTGAAGAACGAGCAAGACGTACACCTCTTCGAGCGCCTCGCCTTCATGGCGCGGCGCGACGGATGACCCCGGACGCCCACAAGGTCCTGATCTACGCCACCTGGCGCGACCGATTGTTGGTCTTCGACGAGCCGGACTTTCCCGAGATCGCGCTGCAGGTGCCTGGCGGCACGATGGAGCCGGACGAGAGCCCAGAGGCCGCGGCAGTGAGAGAATTTATCGAGGAGACGGGGCTGACGCCGTCGGAAACGCTCGCCCATCTCGACACGCAGGACTACCACTACCCGAAGGACGGCAGGACGATCTGCCATCGGCGGCACTACTTTCACGTCGCGCTCGCCGGCGAGCAGCGCCAGACTTGGGTGCATCAGGAAATGACGCCTTATGGCGGCGGTGACCCGATCCGCTTTCGCTTCTTCTGGCTCGGCCTGGATGAGGCTGAGCGCCGGCTAGGTTATGGAATGCGGGATGCTCTAAGCCTGCTGCAGACTAGCCCCTCTCCTCGGGTTAAACCCGAGGACTAACCTTCTCCCCACAAGCGGAAAGAGGGGACGAGGACGACGAGTAAGCCCCCAAGCCGAGACGGGCCGGCAGCGAACCCGGCGATCAAGATAGGCCGAACGGCCGCTAAGCTTGACTGGCGGAACGATCGGGTTCGGCAAGGCCCCTTCTCCCCGCCCGCGGGGAGAAGGTCGCGGCAGCGGGATGAGGGCCGTCGCCCCCAACGCGAATCGTTTTTCTTGACCCCCGCATCCCACTCGCGCTATCAAATTCTCCGTGGTGATTTGGCCGGCCGGCTTGCAGCCACGTTAAACAAGTCGCTAAAGGGCCGAGGAAAGTTGGATTTCCGAGGACCGGTCGCGATCAATCGCCGCCGGTTTTTTTGTATTGATCGAGTGGAAGCCCATGCCCATCAAGATTCCCGATACGCTGCCCGCTTTCGAAACCCTCGTGCATGAGGGTGTGCGGGTGATGACCGAGACTGTGGCGATCCGACAGGACATCCGCCCGCTCCAGATCGGGCTCCTGAACCTCATGCCGAACAAGATCAAGACCGAGATCCAGATGGCACGCCTGATCGGCGCCTCGCCGCTGCAGGTGGAACTGTCGCTGGTGCGCATCGGCGCCCACCGGGCGAAGAACACCTCGGAAGATCACCTGCTTTCGTTCTACGAAACCTGGGACGAGGTGAAGGGGCGCAAGTTCGACGGCTTCATCATCACCGGCGCGCCGGTCGAGACGCTCGAATACGAAGACGTCACCTATTGGGACGAATTGAAGCGTATCCTCGACTGGACGGAGACCAACGTCCATTCGACCCTCAACGTTTGCTGGGGCGCGATGGCGGCGATCTACCATTTCCACGACGTGCCGAAATATCCGCTGAACGAGAAGGCCTTCGGCGTCTACCGCCACCAGAACCTCAACCGCTCCTCGGTCTATCTCAACGGCTTCTCCGACGATTTCGCCGTCCCCGTCTCGCGCTGGACCGAGGTCCGCCGCGCCGACATCGACAAGGTGCCGAGCCTCGAAATCCTGATGGAATCGAAGGAGATGGGCGTCTGCCTCGTACACGAGAAGAAGGGCAACCGGCTCTACATGTTCAACCACGTGGAGTATGATTCGACCTCGCTGTCGGACGAATACTTCCGCGACGTGGATGCGGGCGTGCCGATCAAGATGCCGCACGACTATTTCCCGCATAATGACTCGACCCTGCCGCCGCAGAACCGCTGGCGCAGCCATGCGCATCTGTTCTTCGGCAACTGGATCAACGAGATGTACCAGACGACGCCCTATGATCTCGCGGAGATCGGCACCGGAAAACGCTGAGGTCAGATGTTCATCCCCTTCTTCCTCGAACTGAAGGCAGCGAAGGTCCCGGTCACGCTCCGGGAATTCCTGTCGCTGATCGAGGGGATGGAGGCGGGCATCGCCACCTTCGACGTCGAGGCCTTCTACTATCTGGCGCGTACGGCACTGGTGAAGGACGAGCGCCATATCGACCGCTTCGACCGGGTGTTCCAACATTGCTTTTCCGGCCTTGAAGCCGTCAACCCGATGGAGGCGGGCGAAGAGGCTGTCATCCCCGAGGACTGGCTGCGCAAGCTCGCAGAGAAGCATCTGAGCGAGGAAGAAAAACGCCTGATCGAGGCGCTTGGCGGCTTCGACAAGCTGATGGAGACCTTGCGCCAGCGGCTGCAGGAGCAAAAGGGCCGCCACCAGGGCGGCTCGAAATGGATTGGCACCGCCGGCACCTCGCCCTTCGGCGCCTATGGCTACAATCCTGAGGGCGTCAGAATCGGCCAGGACCAGTCGCGCCACCGCCGCGCCGTCAAGGTCTGGGACCGGCGCGAGTTCAAGGACTACGACGACACGGTCGAGCTTGGCACCCGCAACATCAAGGTCGCACTGAAGCGCCTCAGGCGCTGGGTGCGCCAGGGTGCCGCCGACGAGCTCGACCTCAACGGCACGATCCGTTCCACCGCCGAACACGGCTATCTCGACGTCGTGACTCGCCCCGAACGCCGCAATGCCGTGAAGCTCCTGATGTTCTTCGATATCGGCGGCTCGATGGACGATCACATCCGCATTGTCGAGGAACTGTTCTCGGCGGCCCGCGGCGAGTTCCGGCACATGGAGCACTTCTACTTCCACAACTGCGTCTACGAGGGCCTGTGGAAGGACAACCGCCGCCGCCGTATCGACATCACCCGCACCACCGAAGTGCTGCGCACCTATGGCGGCGACTACCGCGCCATCTTCGTCGGCGACGCCTCGATGAGCCCCTATGAGATCAGCCATCCCGGCGGCTCGGTCGAGCACTGGAACGACGAGGCCGGCGCGCTCTGGCTATCGCGTCTGACGGCACATTTCCCGCGCTCGATCTGGATCAATCCCGTGTCCGAACAGCACTGGGGCTACACCCAGTCGATCGGCATGGTGAAGAGCCTGTTCGAAGGACGAATGTTTCCCTTGACTCTCGCCGGCCTGCAGGACGCCACCAAGCAGCTATCGCGCTGAATTCACCCTGAAAAATCCAAGGCGTCGCGCGTACCTCACGATCCGCCAGCGCGCCGTGGCATTCTGGATGGCCGCAGGTTTTTGCCCTTAAGTCGGTGACGATTTAAGGCCTCATATAGTAAGATTTTTGGTTGCCGCGCCCTTTGAAATGACGCAGGTTGCTGCGATCGCGAAGAGGGGAGTAAGCGGTGAACATGCATCAGAACACGGAAATCTTCGGCCACCTGCCATCCGGCGAGCCGGTCCATCGTGTGGTGCTCTCCGGTGGCGGGCTCACCGCCCATGTGCTCACCTGGGGCTCGGTGATCCAGGATCTCCGCCTGGAAGGCCACGAGCCCCCGCTGGTGCTCGGTTTCACCGATCTCGAAAGCTACCTCGCCCACTCGCCCTATCTCGGCGCCACGCCCGGGCGCTGCGCAAACCGCATCGGAAACGGACGTTTCACGCTCGATGGCGAGACCTACCAGCTCGAACTGAACGAGAAGGGCGTCACGCACCTGCACGGCGGCAGCGACAACATTGGTAAGCGCAACTGGACGATCACCCGCCAGACGCCCGACAGCGTCACGCTCGCCATTACCGACACGGACGGCCGCGCCGGCTATCCCGGCAATTGCAAGGTCACCTGCACCTACGCGCTGAAGCCCGGCGGCGTCTTGAGCGTCGTCTACGAGACCGAGACCGACCGGGCGACGCTCGCCAATGTCTGCCAGCACAGCTACTTCAATCTCGACGGCAGCGCCGACGCGCTCGGCCACGACATCATGATCGCCGCCGATCATTACCTGCCGACCACCGAACGCCAGGTGCCGACGGGCGAGATCCGCGCGGTCGAGGGCACCGCCTTCGACCTCAGGGAAATGACGCCGCTTCGCCGCCAGACCGAAGGTGATTGCATCGCCTACGACCACAATTTCTGCCTTTCGAGCGAACCCATGGCGAAACACTCGGTGGCGTTTGCCCGCAGCATCAATTCCGGCGTGACGCTCGAA
>NZ_JAEPRP010000133.1:0-20628 GCF_016652895.1 Ensifer sp. SSB1 | reverse complement strand
CCATCGGCTGCTGGCTTGCCCGGCGGATCGACTACACGAAGATCGGCTGATGTCCGAGTGAGGCGGCAACGCCAAGCAAGGTGCTCAGCAACGGCCACCACATGATCAGGAACCGGAAGACCACAGCGTGAAACAAAAGCGACCCACAGCCGCTCGAGATACCGGCCGCCGCCCCGCGGCAGATGCCGGCAAGCGCGTGACGGTTGCCCGTGCGCTTTCAAAGCTCGGCTACTGTTCGCGCACACAGGCCGAAAAGCTCGTGCTCGAAGGACGCGTCGGCGTCGGTGGACGCAAGGTCACGGACCTTTCGCACTGGGTCGATATCGACAAGGATCGCATCACCGTCGACGGCAAACCGGTGCTTGCCGAAGAGAAGATCTATCTGATGCTGAACAAGCCGCGCGGACTGGTGACCACCCGCCACGACCCGGAAGGCCGGCCAACCGTGTTCGATTGCCTGAGCGATATCGACACCGCGTTCCTGTCGCCCGTCGGCCGCCTCGACAAGGCAAGCGAGGGCCTTCTGCTTTTCACCAACGACACGGTGCTCGCCCAGCGCCTGCTCGATCCTGAAACGCATCTCGGCAAGGTCTACCACGTGCAGATTGCCGGGCAGATCGGTGGCGCTCATCTCGAACGGATGGTTGACGGCATCGAGGAAGGCGGCGAGATGCTGCATGCCGCCCGCGCCGTTCATCTCCGGGGTGGCGACAAGAACACGTGGATCGAAGTGGAGCTCGAGGAGGGCCGCAACCGCCAGATCCGCCGCATGCTCGATGCGCTCGGCTTCGAGGTGCTGCGTCTGCTGCGGGTTTCTATCGGGACGATTACTCTTGGCGAATTGCCTAGGGGCGCCAGCCGCAGCCTGACCAGCGAGGAAATCGCCTATCTGAGGCAACGCACCGGTCTTTGACTGCGAGCTGGCAGCGGCCCCACATCACCACGATCTCGGGTTAATACGTTCGGCCTCGGGGCTATACCGAATCCTCATTCGGCGCGTCCCTTTCAGACGAGGGTAGTCTCGCGAAGCGGGCCCTCACCGCGCGCATGATCCGTGCGAAGCGCGGGAGTGAACGCAGGCTGTCCAGGTCATTGTCGTTTTCCATCCACACCAGCAACTCCCGGCTCATCTTCAGCGCGATGCGCTCGAGCGCGTCCAGAGCCGCTTCGGCGTCGCCGCTGATCGCCCAGGCACAAACCAGGTTTGCCTGCAGCTGAATATTGTCAGGCTCCAGCAGACTGGCGCGCGATGCCCATTCGCTTGCCCTCTCGCGATCGCCAAGGAGGGCGAGGACACCGGCACCGTGCCCGATTGCGCCGCTATGATCCGGTTCGGCCGCCACGATGCGCTCGATCCTGGCCAGAGCCCGGCGACAGGCCTCCAGTGCCGCCTGTTCGTCGCCCTTGCCCTGGTAGCATTGGATCGCCATGGCAGCGGCGTTGTAATCCGCAGGCGCCAGCGCTGCGGCCCGCTCGAAGTGGCGGATGGCGTCATCGTAGCGGCGCTGCATGATGAAGGTTCGCCCGGCTGCGAGATTGGTGGCGTAGTCGTCTGGCTCAAGCTGCAGGGCAATGGCGCATTGCCGCTCCGCCTCCCCAAACTGTCCCCGGTATAAAAACTGCAACGCCTTTGCGGCATGAGCGCCGGCGAGGCCGGGGTCGAGTTCGAGAGCGCGATCGATTTCCAGCTCGCCCGTTTCCCCACCACCGATGCTGCGCGCGAGACGATTGAGGGTTTCGCCAAGAAGGGCCCAGGCCCGTGCATTATCGGGCTCCAGTTCGGTCACGCGGCGGCAGAGCCGGATGATCAACGGCAGGTGTCGTTCGGATCCGGTGATGTTGTATTCACGCGCCAGGAGAAACAGCTTGTACGCCTCCGGATCGGTTGGCGCCTTGCGCCCCAATGCCTGGCGCTCCGCCGGCAGGAGCTGAAGCCGGAGTGCCTCGACGACGGCGCTCGCGAGGTCAGACTGCAGCAACAACACGTCCTTGATGTCTCGGTCGAAGCGCTCGGCCCAGACCGTTGCCTCGTTTGCCCCATCGATCAGCTGCGCCGCCAAGCGCATGCGGTCTCCGGCCTTACGCACGCTGCCTTCGAGGATGTAGGCGACGTTCAGTTGCTGTGCGACGACCCGGACGCATTGTGCCTTCATGCCGAAAGAGGTCGCCCGCGAGACGACCGAGAGCGCCGAGAGCTTGCTGAGGTCGATGATGATGTCCTCGGTCACGCCCGCGCTGAAATAGTCCTGCTCCGGATCGCCGCTCATGTTGGTGAAGGGCAGGACACAGATACCGATCCGTTCGCGCTTTCCTTTCGCCTCTGCCGGTACCCCGGGTTGGACGGCGAAAGCGCGGACGGGACGCTCGATGTTCTTGAGGGACATCGGCCCGAGATCATCGAGTCTGATGTTCAGCTTTCCGGCGACGTGCTCCCGGACCGCTTCGGAGAGGATGATGCTGCCGGGCTCGGCAAGCGTCTGCAGCCGCGCCGCGATATTGACCCCTTCCCCAAAGAGATCACCGTCTTCGACGATCACATCACCCAGGTTGAGCCCCATGCGAAAGCGGAGCGACGGATCGGTTGCCGTGGCCACCCCGTGAAGCGCCATCGCGCAGAGGGTCGCGTCGACCGCGCTTGCGAACTCGATCAGGGCGCCGTCGCCCATCAGCTTGACGACACGGCCGCGGTGTCGCGCAAGCGTCGGATCGAATGCCGCAAAGGCCGCCTTGACGCGGGCGAGGGTACCGGCCTCGTCACGCCCCATCAGCTTACTGTAGCCGGCGATATCGATACAGAGAACAGCGGCCAGTTTGCGCATCCAACCATTCCCATGGGCGAGTGCTCACTGTGAAGGCTCGGCCTCCCCCGAGGTGTAGTGCAACACACCCGAACGCTGGAAACAAGCGAGGGCATCCGCGCGTCCTTGAACACAACCGGGCACACCGCATCACCGGATGATGGGTGGAAATCCACCCATGCGATCGGCCGCATGTTTCCAAATCCACCCAAATCAAAGCCCGCGCCTGACAAATACGCGCCGTGGCCGCGCTAAGCCGTTGTCTGCGCAAAGTTTGCGCTTGCAAATGGGGCACCCAGAACCGGCGCGGGAGGAAACCTTGCCGGCTGGCCGATATTTCATCCGGGAGGAAGAGATGAAAACCTTGAATGCCCTGCTCGGCGCTGTTGCCGCCCTGTCGCTTTTCGCCGTTTCCGCCAATGCGCAGACCTACCCCGAACGCTCGATCACCATGGTCGTGCCCTTCTCCGCCGGTGGCCCGACGGATACGGTTGCGCGCCTGGTCGCTGAATCCATGTCCAAGGATCTCGGCCAGCAGATCATCGTCGAGAACGTCGGCGGCGCTGGCGGCACGCTTGGCGCCGGCCGCGTCGCACAGGCCGATCCGGATGGCTACACCGTACTGCTGCACCATATCGGCATGGCGACGAGCGCCACCCTCTATCGCAAGCTCGCCTATGACACGCTCAACTCCTTCGAATATGTCGGCCTCGTCACAGAGGTGCCCATGACCATCGTCGCACGCAAGGACCTTGAGCCGACCGACCTGAAAGGTCTCGTCGACTACGTCAAGGCGAACAAGGACACGGTCACCGTCGCCAATGCCGGTATCGGCGCCGCGTCGCATCTCTGCGGCATGATGTTCATGAGCGCCGTAGAGACGCCACTGACGACCGTGCCCTATAAGGGGACTGGTCCCGCGATGACCGATCTTCTCGGTGGCCAGGTCGACATCATGTGCGACCAGACCACCAACACCACGAAGCAGATCCAGGGCGGCACGATCAAGGCCTATGCCGTCACCTCGCCTGAGCGCCTGAAGGTCTTCCCGGACCTGCCGACGACCGCCGAGGCCGGTTTGCCGAACCTTCAGGTCGGCATCTGGCATGGCATCTACGCCCCGAAGGGTACGCCGGCCGAAATCACCGAACGCCTGTCGAAGTCATTGCAGGTTGCGCTCAAGGATCCGAACGTCGTCGCCCGCTTCGGCGAACTCGGCACGGCACCCTCGTCGGACGCCGATGCCACCCCGGCTGCGCTGAAGGCGAAGCTTGAAGGCGAAATCGCCCGCTGGAAGCCGGTGATCGAAGCAGCCGGCCAATACGCCGACTGATAGACGGCTCGCCGCGCCGCGCACCGGTTCACCCGGAAGCGCGGCGCCTGTGACATTGGGACTGCTGCGACGGCACCCGGAGAGGGATCAAAAGCCGTCAACTGCCGTTGACAGCTGTCAACCTGCCTCCCAATGCGCGAACCCGGCACAAAGCCGGCAATGCCAATGCGGGAGGCCGTCAGACACGCCTCGGCCGGCTGCCCCGCCAGAACATATGGGGATACGATGAAATCACTCTCCTTCGACACCACCAATGCGCTCTGCGGCGGGATATTGACAGCGGTCGGGCTGTGCTTCGCCTGGCAGGCCTTCAATCTCGAACTGGGCACCGCCTTTCGCATGGGCCCTGGCTATTTCCCTCTGGTCCTCGCGCTCATCCTGACGCTGCTCGGCATCGTGATTCTCGTGCAGTCCACCCGCGTTCAGGGTGAGCCCATAGGCTCGATCGCATTGCGCGGCATGGCCTTCATTCTGCCGGCGCCCGTCTTCTTCGGTCTCACGGTCCGCGGCCTCGGCTTCGTACCGGCGCTGTTCTTCACGGCATTGATCGCCTGTTTCGCTTCCGGTCGGATGAAGCCACTCATGGCGCTGGCTCTTTCACTGGCGCTGACGGCCTTCTCGGTCGCGGTGTTCAGCTATGGCCTGGGTTTGCCGTTCCAGCTCTTTGGCCCTTGGGTCCGGTTCTAGGAGACGCGCGATGGAACTCTTCAGCAACCTTGCCCTCGGCTTTGCGACCGCCGCATCCCCTGCCAACCTGCTCTTCTGCCTGATCGGCGTTCTGCTCGGCACCTTGATCGGCGTGCTTCCTGGCATCGGGGCCACGGCGACCATCGCCATGCTGCTGCCGATCACCTTCCAGCTTGAGCCGGTCTCGTCGCTGATCATGCTGGCCGGCATCTACTACGGCGCCCAGTATGGCGGTTCGACTACCGCGATCCTGATCAACATGCCGGGTGAATCCTCCTCGGCGGTCACCGCAATCGACGGCTACCAGATGGCCCGCAAAGGCCGTGCCGGCGCGGCGCTTGCCATTGCAGCCCTTGGCTCATTCTTCGCCGGCACCGTCTCGACGTTTCTCGTCGCCGTCTTCGCGCCACCACTGACCGAGATCGCGCTGCAATTTGGCGCGGCCGAATATTTTTCGCTGATGATCGTCGGCCTCGTTTCCTCGATCGCACTGGCCCATGGCTCGATCACCAAGGCCCTGGCCATGGTAGCACTCGGCTTGCTGCTCGGGCTGGTCGGCACCGATATCTATTCCGGTACGCCGCGCTTCACCCTCGGCATCCGCGAATACGCCGACGGGCTGAATTTCGTGGCGCTTGCGGTCGGCGTTTTCGGCATCGCCGAGATCCTGCGGAACCTTGAAAACGAGCGCACCCGCGAAGTGCTGATGGCGAAGGTCACCGATCTGATGCCGACCCGTGACGACTTCAAGCGCATGTTTGCGCCGATCGTGCGCGGCACCATCATCGGCTCGGCACTCGGCATCCTGCCGGGCGGCGGTGCAATCCTTGCCGCCTTCGCCTCCTATACGGTGGAGAAGCGGGTCTCTGATCGTCCTGAAGAGTTCGGCCATGGCGCCATCGCTGGTGTCGCCGGTCCGGAAAGCGCCAACAATGCCGGCGCCCAAACCTCGTTCATTCCGCTCCTCACCCTCGGCATACCGGCCAACCCGGTCATGGCTTTGATGATTGGCGCGATGATCATCCAGGGCATCGTGCCCGGTCCAAACGTCGCCACCGAGCAGCCGGCGCTCTTCTGGGGCATCATTGCCTCCATGTGGATCGGCAATCTGATGCTGGTGGTCCTGAACCTGCCCCTGATCGGGCTCTGGGTGAAACTGCTCAAGATCCCCTACTACGTGCTGTTCCCGATCATCATGGCGTTCTGCTCGATCGGCGTCTACAGCGTCAACTCCAACGTCTACGACCTCTACGCCGTCGCCTTCTTCGGCCTCGTCGGCTACCTGCTGTTGAAGCTGCGCTGCGAACCGGCGCCGCTGCTGCTCGGCTTCGTGCTCGGGCCGCTGCTCGAGGAAAACCTCCGCCGGGCCATGATCCTGTCGCGCGGCGACCCGACGACCTTCGTTACCCGGCCTATCAGCGCCATCCTGCTTCTGATTGCGGCCCTGGTGCTCATCGTCGTGTTCCTGCCGAGTGTAAAGGCCAAGCGCCAGGAGGTTTTTGTCGAGGAAGACTAATCCTTGCCAGCCATTTTCGCGACATTATCGCTATATATCAATAACTTAATACGCCGCACATCCACCCGGATGCGCGGCGTTCTCGTAACTGCGGCATTCTGCCCCTGCGCGGTTTGCCACATTGAGGTTTGTCAAGCCGCTCGCCTATCTCTGCCTCAGCGAAGAAGAGATGAGAGCGAGCCCGAGCGATGACACGTCGCACGAAATCGAGATGGGACAAGGCCCTGAGCACGCTGTGCGCCATGGCTCTTTTCCTGCTGGGTTTCGCACACCTCGGCCCGTCTCATGCCTCCTCCCCGATCCCGGCATCCGACTACGCCCTCTACGCCCTTCCAGACGGTACGCAACCCGACTTCTGTCATACCGGCCTTGACGGCGACGGCAATGAGAAGCCGACGCAGAAGCACGTGTGCAGTGCCTGCCGGTTCTTCTGGGCGCTGCTAACGCTACCGGACGACACTGTCGGCGAGCGCCTGCAAGGGAGCCTAACACCCACGGTCGTAGCGACAGCGGCGCAGCCGGGGCCGCAGGTTCATTCCCCGAATGCCAGTCCGCGAGGACCACCCAAGGCCGTTGCCAAGCTTTGAACCTGCGTTGACAGCTGTCAACGCCCTCCTTCGATGTCGGATGGCAACGAGGCACGATGCCTCCTCGTATCCGCAATGCGGACATCTCCCATGCCCGAAACTCAATCCGCTGCCGCCCCTATTGTGGCCCCTCCCCTTGCGCCCTTGCCCCGCCCACCGCGGCTTCCTGCGCGCAGCCGCGTGGTCGGTGAGAACTTCACGCTGCTCTTTGAAGGCGGCCGCAATCGCTCGCTCTTTCGCGTGCTCGACGGCTGTATCGTTCTCTCTCAGTTGCTCGACGACGGTCGCCGGCAGATCACCGATGTGCTCGGTCCTGGCCGGCTCTTCGGCTTTACGGTCGATGGACGCAACATCGCCACGGCGGAGACCTTGAGCATTGCCCGTATCGAATCCCTGGGCGATGCCGAACTTCACGCGACCAATCCGGCGATCGCCAGTGAATTGAAAACCACGCTGCATCGGTTGCAGGCGCATGCCACCTTGCTCGGTCGCAAGACCGCCGCTGAGAAGGTAGCAAGTGCATTGGTCGAGCTATCGCGCCTGTTCAATCGCAGCGGCCGGAACGCCGTCCCTCCCCGCCTGAGCTTCCACCTCCATCTCACAAGGGCAGATCTTGCCGACTGGCTCGGCCTTACCGTCGAGACCGTCAGCCGCTGTCTCAACCGCTTCAAGCGCGAGGGTCTGATCGATTTCAGCCACCCGAAAACCATGCGCCTGCTCGATCCGGAGCGCCTCGAAGCTGCTGCCGGCTTCACGCGGCAGCGATCGGGCAGCGGTGCACGTCCCCGAAACTGAAGACCTCCGACAGTCCATCCCCACCCGGACTGCCCCCAAGGAAAGGAAGAACAATGATTGCAAGACTTGTCTATAACGTGCCGGTGTTCGGCTGGATGCTGAAGGAAGCCATTCAAGGGTCGCAGGCGGCAAAGGTGCTGTTTCTGATCAACTGCGCATTGATCTGGCTGCTCGCGATCGTCGCCTTCGGCTACCCGGCGATCATCATCCCGGCGCTGGCTCTCGTTCCAACCGTCTTCGTGCTGCTGATCCTGATCACCATGGGCTGATGGCGCACATGTCCTTTGGGCATGCCGCCGCCTATAGCACACCCCAGCCGCGGTAGCGTCCGCGGCCGGTCATTTCGCGGATGCCAAGTTCGCGCACGAGGTTCAACGCGCCGCGTGGCGTGACGCCGACATGCTGGGCGACCAGCGCGGCTGAAACGATCGGCCGCGACAGGACCAGTTCGATCAGCGCCGGCAGGCTGCTGTTGGACCGGCGATCGCGGATACGCATCTCCATCTGCGTCTTTGCCAACGACAGTCGGTCGAGTTCCTTCAGGCCCAAATCCGCCGTTACCGTCATCGCTTCCAGGAAGGCGCTCCATCGCGTCACCGGATCCTGTGAACGCCGTCGCTCATGGCGCACGACCTTCTGGCCGGCATTGAAGGTGAGGAGATGCGAAGTCACCTTACCGCGTGATCTCAGATAGGCTCCAAGGAGCAGTGAGCCTAACCAGTGCTGTCGCCGCAGTGGTTCGATCTGCTCCCAGGCGTCGAAGAGAAGCGCAGCACCCAGGCTGGCCGGCAATTGATCTGCCGTCGCCACCACGTGGCGCCATTCGTCGATCCGAGCGTCTTCGTCCCAATCCTCATCAAAGAGCAGGCCCAGCTGTCCCATTGGCTCCTGTGCAGTTACCTGGGCCGCACGCTCGGCGACTTCGAGCACATCCTTGTCGTGCGCTTCCAGCAGCTGTTGTGAGCGAGCGATCGCCGCATCGATCGCCGCAAACTCGGCGGCCATCGGATTGGCGTCTTCCTCTTCGTCCGCTTCAATCCGGTCACTATCCGTGGCAGAAGACGTCGGCTCCAGTTGTCGTGTCTCCGCAGAGGTATCGCGGGCATTGGCCGGCGCGACCTGTTCTCCCCGAATGGCAGCAAGACCGTGGGCTGAAAGTGCCCAGTGAGGTTCGCCGAGCCAGATGCGCCGCCGCGCGCGTATGACCGAATGAGCAATCGTCAATTCATGCGTTGGGGCACGAGCGTCCATATGGGCATCGTGCAGCACGAGATCCTCGACATGGACAAGTTCACCGGCAACCCAAAGCGCAGCCGCAGCATCAAAGAAGTGGCCCCGTTCCCGAAAACCATCTTCCACCACATGGCGATTTGTTCGTTCATCGAGCCGCGCCAAGGCATCTTCCGCTGAAATCAGCAGCGGAAGGAGCATCGGATGATAGGGATCGGGAATCTTGTATCGCATTTCAAACTAAGGATGTTGACGCAAAACGGAACGTAACACGATATTCGTTTCCGTCACAGAGGCAGGGCGTCAGGCCGAAATATCTAGACTATTTTGGATCGCGCCTGGCCAACCTGGTAGCACGGGCAACGCCTGGCATCATCTAGGACGCCCATTACTTAGGCACCATGGCGTGCATCGTGCGCCTCGTTTGGGCCAGGAGCAAGACCTCGGTGAGTGCTCTCTGCCAATCTCATGTTCCAGGCGTGTCTATTGTTGACAGCTGTCAACGCACGCTCCTTGGTGCTGGTTCTGGTGCGTTACACTCAGGCCATTGTACCGCGTCCGGGCGGGCGCGGTACACGCGATCGCAAGATCGGTTGATCTGCGTCCTTGATCGTCTGCTCTGTCATTGGAGAGCACCCAACCGTATAGATGCAGGCTTTGCTCAATCGCTCGCGTATGCGAGCACGACGGCCATTCCTTCGTTCGCATCGAGCAAGCTTGCAAGCCGATCAATGAACCCAATCGGTATGGGAGGCTAATGCACGAAACAAAGACTCTATGAGATAGCTGCAACAGGTCAGTACATTTGAGCGAGGTCTCTGGGGTAGCGTCAGAGACGTGCTGGCGCAGAACGCCGCCTCCGATAATGGTTGTACTGGTATGGCCGATGCGAGCCCTCTAGCCTTAGGGTTATCCGTCCGCCGTTCTGCTGAATAGCGGCTGCACCAAGCGTCGTCAAAAATTCTCGGCTGGTTCGGCCATGACCGAAAGAGCAAGAAGATCTCCTCCGGAAAAGTTCCGCTGCCGACGTGAGGCGTTTCTCAGTCCCGCCGAGCCCGAAAGTCGCCTTGCATTGATGCGTCTGCACCTCTCCGTTACCCGATGTCAACAACACCGGCGTTTAGAGAAGCGGAAGCCTAAATCCGGCGCCCTTCGGATCACAATCGATCTTCGAACTCAGCTCCAAGCATAGCCGCTCCAGTAGGCGGCGCCTTCGTGTTCTGAGGGACGCCTACACGTCCGTAGCTCTCCATCATAGCCTCGACGCCAGCCCAATCCGAGCGACGGAAGAAAACAGCCCCTTTCCTTCCGAAAGGGATAAATCATCAATGTTTTCTTGGAGATGGTGATGATTCAAATTGAATCTCTGACTCTAGAATATTGCAGAGATATCAACGAATCCTTGCATCTCCAGTCTCCTGCATTTGTCCGCCTTATACAAGACGCGCTGCCGCAATCGAAGTAGCCGCATTAAAACCCTGTCCTCAGTCCCAGCGATCTCGGTCGTCATCCTCCAGTCATGCAACACCCGACGCCTGGGCACGTAAGCGCGCCGATAGCATTGCCGAGACCGCGAAGGATTGGCTCTTTGCACGACGCGTGAGGTCACGCAGATAGGCTCCGGCTGATTGTATGTGCTCAGCTCGCTCCAGAAGGCACGCAACCACTGTCGCGGTTGTTTCCGGCCCCAGTGTAGCGCAGGCTTCGTTGTAGACGTCTGGGCTGATCCCAAGCATGTTTTTGACGACGGTTGTGGCCGTGAAGAGATCGCGCCAGCTGTCGACACGACCGGACGGGCCGTAATCGCGGATTTGCGGGCAGGCTTTCAAGACCAGCGGTAGCGGTGCTGCAGAGTTCAGGGCAGGCGACGCCGGCTGGTGCGTGCGACGTGCTGGCAGCGCCGATGTTTCGATACTTGCAGGCGGATTATCCGTATTCTGGTCCATCTCCGGTAGATCCGTCGATGCATTGGGCGAAAATCTCACCCCCGCTCTTTCATCAGCCGGTTCAGATTCAGAAAGATAATCGGATTCTGAATTCTGTATGTGCCGCTCATTTTGGCGTTCATTGGCAGCCGTATTTTGTGTTTTCAGTAGATTTTCCAGACGATTAGTCAGTTCGTCCTGTAGCTGGACGAGAACCGGAAGGAGGCGCTCGATCTCAGCGATGGAAGGTTTGCGCGAGAGCGACATATAAGCAGCCTGGCAGCGCGTTTCCGCCTCTTCTGCGTAGGCGACGTCAGATTGGCGCAACAAATCGACCAGCTTCGCAACGTCTCGACGGCAGAGGCTCATGCGTTCCCGCATCATCTGAAGATATCGCCGGTCCGCTTCCAGACGAGTGGACTCTGCTTCGAACTCGGCTGCGCGAGAGAGCAACGGAGCAAGATCGAATCCGAATGCCTGGCCGATCGCCCCCTTGCGGTCGCGGCGAGCGTAACGCTTACCGTTCGGGCTATCGCGCCGGAGAATGAGGCCAGCCTCGACCAGCGTGGCAAGATGCCGCCGTAGCGTCGTCTCGGCCATGCCGTGCGTTCTCAGAGAGAGCTGAGCATTGGACGGAAACACGACGAGGCCGTCGGCTGCCGCAAGTTCCGTCTTCGGGTAGAACGACAGCAATGCGTTCAAGACGGCAAGCGAACGATCGGACACACCAAGGCTCGACTTGGCGGCGCAAACCGTTCGAAATAATTTCCATTTGTCGACCTTGCCTTCGTCGACGGCCGAAGCGCTGGAAAGTTGGTGTGCCAACATCCCAAGCGACATCGCCCGCCGCCCGAAGGGCGTCGTGACAATCCCACAATCCATTCGCCTTCACCTTTTTCAAGGCAAAAGAAATCCGTTCGCCGAAACGACGTTGAAAACTCTTGACACCGATTCGCGGAAATGGGATTCTCTAGTTGCTACACGAGAGAAGGGTTTCCGCAGCGCTAGTCGTTCGGAAGCCTTTTTCTTTTGCTCTGTTTAGTCTCCTGTTTCCTCTTGATATTCGAGGTACAGAGATTTGAGCCTCTGCCTCACGAAATCTGCAAAACCCGGCGCCTTCTTCCTGTTGAAGGACAGCGTTGTCTCGCCATCCGTTTCGCGGATCCGGACCGGGGTTGTATCGTCGGGCGCTACCCATGCGACGGCTCTGGCGCGCGTCCTGGAGGTGCTCAGGAAGGCACAAAGCGCATCAAAGCGCTGATCGCTTCCCGCCGCCTGGAATTGTTTGTCTTTCACGAAGACGTCTGCGGCTTCGCCTTTTCCTGCTTCAGCAAGCAACTCGGCGAGGTCGAACCAACGGCGACGACCGACCGAAGGTGCCGGCCCAATCGCCTCGATCAGCGAGGTCGGTAGCCGACGAACGACGGAAATCATCTTGGAAAGTGCAGCCTTGTCGACGCCGAGCGAGGACATGATGATCTCGCGGGAAAAACCGCGGTCCTCAAGGCGAGTGGCAAACAGCGACCGCTCGATGAACGACAGATCCGTGCGGGTGTTGTTTTCCTGCCCCTGAGAGACGACCAGTTGTTCGTCGCTGAGATCGCGGACAACCGCGCGCACCTTGCCGCCGAGCGTGCGTGCCGCGGCCAATCGGCGATGACCGTAAGCGACCTGGTAGCGCCCATCGGTTTCCGGGTGCGGACGCACGAGGATCGGAACCTGTTGACCGTGCTCACGTATCTGTTCTGCAAGAGCGGATTGTGCGTCTGCCCCGATTTCGAGGCGATCGACGATGAAAGAGGCGTCGATGAGCGCGGGGTCAAGATCGACGATCGTCAACCCTTCAGCAAGTTGACGCTCAAGTTCCTGGGCGCGCTCAACTTTCTGAGTGATGTTCGAAAGCGACCGAGTGATGCCGCCGACGGCACTTGCTGGCCGTGCGCCCACACTTAGACCGGCGATTGGCCGGCCCGTGGCCAAGCGTTCCAGAGCCGCTTCCGCGTCGTTCCCGGCTGTGTCGTCCGTAATCCCGATCAGATTCTTGCGGGCCATGGATTACTTCCTCCCCCAAACCTGGCGGATCAGTTCTTCGATCTCGCCATTGACCTGGTTCAGAGAATCCATGGCGCGGTCGTAGGTGCCGCGGACGAATTGCGAGCGCTCGACTTCATAGAGCGTCTGCTTCGTCACGCCGGCATCGGAGATAGCCGTCGACTTCACCATCGCGCTCTGCAGCATGCGATTGCCGAAAATGGCACGCATGAAGCCAGTCATCTGGCTTTGCGGACCGTCATTCGGTTCGAATCGTGTGCCGAGATAGCGCATCCAGTCGTAACTTGTACGGCCTCCGGCTTTTTCGACGACACTCATCAACTCGCTCGTCATTGACAGGAACTGCGACATCGACATGACGTCGAGCATTTGCGGATGCACGGTGATGAGCACGGACGTTGCGGCGCAGAGCGCCGACATGGTGAGAAAGCCAAGCTGCGGCGGGCAGTCGATGACGACGATATCGTAGAAACTCTCGATTTCCGCCAACACGTCGCCAATGCGTGCGAAAAACAGGGTCTCGGCGGCGCCACCCATCATCATCGCCTTCGGGGTCTCGTGCTCGAACTCCATGAGCTCGAGATTGCCGGGGATGAGGTGAAGGTTCGCGGTGTAGGTCGAACGGACGATGTCGGCGATCGGCCGCGGCTCGTCGTAGCGGATCGCGCCATAAAGCGTTTCACCCTCGCCAACGTCCAGTTCCGGCTGGTGGCCGAAGAGGGCAGAGAGCGAAGCCTGTGGATCAAGGTCGATCGCCAGGGTTCGGTAGCCGCGAAGGGCAAGATATTGGGCAAGGTGAGCGGATGTCGTCGTCTTCGCCGATCCACCCTTGAAATTCATGACCGATATGACTTGAAGCTTCTCGTCGCCGCGGCGGTGCGGGATGTATTTCCCGGATTTGCCGCCGTCGTCGAGAACGCGGCGGATGCGCTCGATATCTTCAACCGCATACATGCGCCGACCGTTTGACAAGGGCGCTGGGCCGTGGCCCTCTGAAGCCACCTGCCTCAGGTAGCCTTCACCGATTCCAATGAAGGCGGCGGCCTCGGCAGGGCTGAAGAGGCGCATTGCCTTTTGGGCCTGTGGAGGGAAGATCTTTTTTTGATGCTGCTGCAGCTGATGCGCCAGTTCCAAAGCATCGGCAGCCAGAAGCGTCGGTAGATGCTCCTGTTCGTCGTGACCTTGAATTTTCTGTTGCAACATTGGGTTCCCCGAAAACTGCGCAAATATCGTCATATCGGAACAATATGCGCAGATGCACTATGCTCCGATTCGGTTCGGATTTACAAACGCATAGCGATTTATACCCAAGGGGCTGTTTCGGCGGCTAACGAACCGGTTTTCGCCCGCGGTTGTCCGCGGACAACTGTCTGATTGCGGCGGGCCACAGTGGTGCGCACCGCCATCTTCGCAGGCCACAAAAGAAGATCTAAAAGAGTATAGAATTTATAGACTATTGACAGGCGGGCTGATTGTGTCACGATTGTGTCTATCAGAGGCCTGACGCGAGAAGGTTCGATATGTTCTATCTAGGTGGAATGACCCTTGGGTATCTGGCGCCACCGCCGCCGAAGGCGACGCGGCAGTCGAGAGTGGAGATTGCGCCGGCTCCGGTTGAGAAGGCGGAGTGCGAAGAGTCTGATCGCAATCAGGAATGGGCGCGGGCATTCCTGACACCTTGGCATCTCCTCTATTGATCATCTGGTGAGTGAATTGCGAACGTTGACAGCTGTCAACATCGTGCCGAAGTGTCCGTGGCTATGGTGGAAAAGCGCGAAACAGCGAGAGAAGGGCTGTTTCGCCGCTGCGAAATGATTAAGTTCGGTGTCATGGACACCAAGCAAGACCGAACCGTTTCGAACATTCAGCCCGACGATGCTGTCGACAATCAAGGGCAGACCTTGTCCTTGCACCAGCGGATACTCGGGGACGTGGAGGGGCGCATCCTTTCCGGAGAATGGCCGCCGGGCCATCGTATTCCATTCGAACACGAACTGACGGAACAATACGGCTGCTCACGGATGACCGTGAACAAGGCGCTGACTGAACTCGTCAAGCGCGGATTGATCGAGCGCAGACGCAAGTCCGGCAGCTATGTCACCTTTCCGCAGGTGCAGTCGGCGGTGATGGAAATCCACGACGTCAAGCTCGAAGTCCAATCTTTGGGGCTCGACTACAGTTTTCAACTGGGCGAGCGAAAGGTGCGCAGTGTCGAGAGCCGCGACGTCGAACGGCTGGACCTTCCGACCTCGGCGAGGCTGCTGGATGTTACGTGTCGGCATTTTGCCGGCGGGCGCCCTTTTTGTTTCGAGGAACGCCTGATCAGCCTAGCGGCGGTGCCGGAGGCGGAGGCGGAACTGTTTGAAACCGCGGCGCCTGGTTCGTGGCTGCTCGGCAAGGTGCCGTGGAGTACGGCAGAACACCGCATCCGGGCCGTTGCGGCGAACAAGCTGGCGGCACAGGCGCTCGACATTTCGACCGGCACCGCCTGCCTGGTCATCGAGCGCCGTACTTGGAGTGGCCGTGCGCCGGTGACGCATGTCCGGGTGACCTATCCCGGCGATCGCCACGAACTCGTTGCCCAGTTCGCGCCGAGCCCCATCGGATAGCCGGCTAACACATTTCTCCGTGCCGAGTCCGACAGTTGTCCGCGGACAACCGGCTATTCTCCAACGACGCGCAAGACAGGGGCCGGGCCGTTGCCGGAAAAGGCGAAGACTTCGATCGGTTCGCCTATCCCTCTGACGGGATAGGCGCCGAGATGCTCCATGCTGGATGCGCATCCGGCCAGCTCCACGAAGGCCCGCGACAGAAGCACCGGTCGCTTCGTTTCCTTGGTCAGGCTCTCAAGCCGGGAGGCGATATTGACCGCGGGGCCGATCACCGTGAAGTCCAGCCGGCGGCGTGAGCCGATATTGCCGTACATCACGTCACCGACATGGACTCCGATCCCGTAACCAAAGGGTTCGCGGCCCTTTTCGAGGTTGTCCTTGTTGAGAAGAGCGATTGCCGCTTCCGCCTCGCGGATCGCCTGCAACAGGTTTTCGGCGGCATTCGGGTTGCTGAGCGGAAAGATCGCCAGCAGGCCATCGCCCATGAATTTGAGGATCTCGCCGCCATGCCGCTCGATCGGTTCCGACATCGCGTCGAAATAGGCGTTGAGCAGATCGATCACGTCGTCGCGCGGCCAGAGATCCGAGAGCTTGGTGAAGTTTCGCAGGTCGCAAATCAGAATGGCTGCGCCGACGGTAACCCCGCTGCCACGCGTCGTGGCGCCGGCAAGAATCTGCTCGCTGGCATGTGGGCCAACATAGGTTTCGAGCAGCGTCCGCACGAACCGGTTTTTCAGCCGGATTTCGCTGACGAGGGCCAAAGCGGGTAGAAGGTCCAAGAGGAAGGCGATGTGCTCATCCTCGAATCCGCCCTTTCGGTCGGTGGCGAAGGTGACGACATGGCGTTTGCCAAGCGTGTGTTCGAGCGGCCAGGCTATGTATTCGGTCAGCCCTTCGCCCTTCAGGTCGACATAGAGCGAGTTTTGGGAATGCTCTTCCGTCAGGGCCTCCAGGTTCGTGCGAACCTCCGCGCCGCCGTTGTTGATTATATAGAGCGGGCTATTGAGGTAGAGCGCGGTGTTCTGGGTGCCATAGTCGTAGAGGTCGATTTCACCCTCGGCCAAGCCCTGGCGCCAGAGGATACGGGCGCCGAGCCACTGCGGATGATTGATCCGGAAATGCAGCGTCGAACGCGCAACCGGGACACCGGCTGCCTGCAGCCGCTCGCACATTTCAACGAGGATGTTGTCGATGAACCGCTCGTTGCGCGTTTCGATGATCAGCCAGTCGAGCACGCTCCGGCGTCGAGCCGGCCAGTGTCCTTCCTCAAGCGAAGGCGAGGGGGCCTGCGAAGACATCTGCATTTGCAATTCTCCATTCTGGTCGAACTCTCAGCCGTTCTCTCGGCGAACGTTCGCGATGCGTCGTTGCAAATGTGGAGCATCAACGGCGCCTTGATAAGGGGGAAGCCGAAAGCTTTTGAGAAAACGGCCGGGCGGCGGGCTAAGCGGATGCCGGTGCCGATTGCTGCGCTGCGCGTCCGCCGTCGAGAAGTGGCAATTGCAGTCGAACACGAGCACCCCGCCACGAACCGGCAAGGATGTCGATCCGACCGCCGTGCAGGCGGGCGATCTCCCGTGCCAGGTTGAGCCCGAGACCGGCGCCGGTAGAACGTGGACGCAAGCGATAGAACGGCTCGAAAACGCGCTCGCGCTCCTCTACAGGAATTCCAGGGCCTTCGTCCTGGATTTCGAGGCCGCCCTCAGCATTGACCAGCACGGTGATCGTGCCGGTGCCGCCGCCATGCTCGATGGCATTGCGCAGGAGATTGGCGACGGCCTGCTCGATCTGGCGTGGCCGCGCGCTGACGGGAGCCTTCGGCACCGCGGTTTCGAACGCAAGCTCGTAGCCAGCCTCGAACGCCAGCGGCGCAAAGTCAGCAGCAATGGTTCTTGCCATCGCAACGAGGTCCACCACCTCGATGGCGCCGCCGGCGTGCTCGAGCACCTGCCGGTCGAGGAGTTGTTGGGCGAGATGCGAAAGACGCTCGATATCCAGCCTCAAACGGGCACTTTCAGGGGCTTCCTGCAGCAGCTCGGCACGGGTCCTCAGGATCGCGATCGGTGTGCGCAATTCGTGTGCCGCGTCGGTGAGGAAACGGTTGCGCTGGTCATATCCCTCGCCAAGGCGCGCCAGCGCCTTGTTGAAGGCCCGGACCAGAGGGGCGATTTCGGTCGGTACCTTCTCCGTCTCGAGCTGAACCGCGCGATTGTCGATGTCGATGCGGCCGGCCTGGTCGGCCGTCGAAATCAGGCTCGCCAGGGAGCGCCGAACGACGGCCGGCGCCGTGACCAGAGTGGTCACGCCCATGACCAGAATGATCGGCAGCAGAAAACAGAGGATAAGCAGCGCGATCATCGGTACGACCTCGGTCCAGGTCGTCGTGCCGTCGAGGTCACGCGCCATGTCGACATTAACGCTGATCTGCACGTCCAGCGGACCATTGTCGCGCCGCGAAGTAACGGTCGAGGCGATAATCTGGACGCGGCCGGCGTCGGTGTCGGCATTGTGGAGGACCGCGTCCGGCAGCGTACCGCCATCATCGAAGAGCAGCTTCGCGCCTTCGACCCGTCGCATCAGTTCGCCACCGCTTTTGTCATAGGGAGAGGGAACATTTCCCTGTCGGAGAACCTGGCCAGCGCCGTCGCGGATGATGAACCAGAGATTGGGGTGAGCTTGGCGTAGCTCCCGCAGCTCTTCCGTCTCCCGGACCATCAATGCGCCGCTCGTATCGCGCCCGACGGCGCGGTCGAGAACATCTACTGCCGCTTCGTTGTCGACGAGCAGGCGCGGCTGAGCGATGAACATTGCCAGGAAAAGCAGGCCAATGAAGACAAACAGGGTTGCCGCCTGAAGCAGGATGAGGCGGCGCACCAGCACCCATTGCAGCGAGCGGGGTCGAGCCTTCGTCATGTTGTAGCGCGCAGGAGATAGCCGAGGTTGCGGATGGCTCTGATCTCGACGCCGGCGCCGACGTCATCGAGCTTGCGGCGCAGGCGCGACAGATGCGAGTCGAGCGCATTGGACTCGATCTCGTCGTCCATGGCGTAGACCGATTCCTCTAAAGTCGCCCTGAGCACGGTACGGCCGGGGCGACGCATCAAGGCTTCGAGCGCAAGGCGTTCCCTGCGCAGGAGATCGAGCGGCTTGTCGTCCACAGCGGCTTCACGGTGGTGGAAGTCGTAGATAAGCCGTCCGACCTTGGTCTGCTCGGCTTTCAATGAGACCGGGCGGCGGGCGAGCGCCCGCAGCCGGGCCATCAGTTCTTCGACGGCAAACGGCTTGGACAGATAGTCGTCGGCACCGGCATCGAGCCCGGCGACCCGGTCGTTGATCGATCCCAAGGCCGTCAGCATCAATATCGGCGCCCCGACCCCGAGACTGCGCAGTTTCGGTATGAGGTCCAGGCCTTCGCCATCTGGCACGCGGCGATCGAGCACGACGACATCGTAGGGCCAGAGTTCCGCGACGGCCTCGGCATCGGCCAGTGTCGAGACGTGGTCAACGATTACCTGGCGCCGCTCCAGCGCCGCCTTCAAGGCCGAGGCCATCTCCGGCTCGTCTTCCAGCAGCAGGATGCGCATGCCAGTTCTCCCGATCGCCCGTATCTCTGAGCGGAAAATACATATATGAATTCAAGGTGTTAGGACAATTTCCATCCGCCCCGTGAGAGAGGCGGCAGCCATCATTCACATTCCAGCTTCGGCTGACGGAAGTTGGTGATGTACCAGCGGCCTTGCTGCATCCGGGCATAGAAGGTGTAGAAGCACTCCTGTTCCTCGACATAGCCCGGCGTCGTGTACTCCTCGTAGCGCATTCCGCGCCGAGTGTCTCTGATTTCACCGCTCGACGTGCCGGAGACGACATTCGTCGAGATCTTGCGCCATTGGTAGGCCCGCTCGTTCCAGCTGAGATCAAGGATGTTGGTGGGCGGACCGTAATCGATGATGACGGATTCGACCGGTTGGCCGATGTAGGTCTTCATCGTGTCGGAAGCGCAACCGGTCAGGAAAACGGTGGCGGCGGCGAGGCATGCGAGGGCGCGGCGCCCTTTGCTGAAGAACATGACGGATCCCGGTTTTCCGCGGCCCCGAGCATCCATGCGGAAGCGCAAAAGCCTGCAGTCGTTCAATGAGTTGCCGCTTCTCCGGATCGATCGTGAGACCGGAGTGGTGCAGCGATACCGGGTTGCTAAGGCTGCAAGATTACAGGGACATTGCGAGGGCGCGGCGCTGATCGCCGGGCGCGAATTCACGAACCGGATCAGGACAACGGAGGCATTTGCATTGGACGGAGATTTTCAGAACGACCACGACAAGCGCGGCTCGTACGAAACGATCCTCAGCGTTCTGTGTTACGCTTTCGTTGAAATTCGAGCGACCGATAACCTGCTGAAGGCCCAGTTCCTTGCGGACGTTTTTCACAACGCCCCGACCGGTATCGCCGTCGGGCGCAGGGCTGACGCTATTGAGGCCGAAGTCTACAGCAGAGCAGACAGGCTTCAATGCAGGCCCCAAATCGAGGCAATGTTTGAATCCGCCAGGGAAAACGCTGCGCGATCGAAGTTGCGAGCGGCGGGAACCGAAAACGACGTGTCGTGAGCGTCAGGCTGCGCGGTTCGCTTTGTTCCGCGACGCACCTTCCTTGGCATCGGCCGCATAGACCAGACCTGGCAATAGGATCCATTCGCCGGAGCGGAGCGCCAGCACGTCAAATCCGCCGCCAGGCAGGCGCGGTGCCACCCCGACGAAACGGTAGCGCAGGCCGTCGCAGTCGGACACAGAGTCGCGGATGGGCCGGCCGGCGAGATAACCGATGACAGCGCCTTCGAATTCGACATCCGCCAGCATGAAATATTCCGTCGGCAGGCGGCGGCTCGCTTTGGCGGTGAGTTTGAACCCGTTCCTGAATTTCATTGTCTCGCTCGTTGTAAGACGTTTCCGGAACCGGGGAGGGCCGGTGCCGAGGCTTCTATGCCGTTGTTTGGTCGTTGCCTGCAGACGCATCACGGATCGTCGTCCACCGGCGGCAGTCAGATCGCGCTCAGTGATGGTGGCACGTGCCGCAATTGGGCGATGTTCCCGGCGGCACGG